>JAQTLJ010000048.1 GCA_028714935.1 Candidatus Margulisiibacteriota bacterium
TATACCTTTTCGGTCGCTGACTTGGTTAGGTTTACTATGAGCAAGTCCGCCCTGGCGGTGCTGGCAACGAGACAAGGCCTCTACAGGTCAGAGCAAGATGCTACCGTTATCGCCGACCTCCTCTCAATTGTCAGCTGATCCCCGATCCATTTATATGGTAAAATAGCAGCATGGCCCAAGACCACTCATTTGATATTGTCTCTAAGCCGAATCTTCAGGAGATCGATAATGCCTTAGCCATGGCGCTAAAGGAGCTCTCGACCCGCTTCGACTTCAAGGGGAGCATCAGCAAGATCGAAAAAGACGGCGACAACCTGAAGATCACGGCGGAAGATGAATTTAAGCTGAAAAATGTTGTCAATATCCTCCAGGATAAACTGGTCAAGCGCAAAGTCCCCCTCAAATTCTTTGAATACGGCAAAGCCGAGGAAGCCCTGGGCGGCAACCTGAAACAATTGGTCACGCTCAAGCAAGGCATTCCCCAGGAAAAAGCTAAAGAGATCACTAAACTGATCAAGGCCTCCGGCCTTAAGGTCCAGGCGCAGATCCAGGGCGAAGAGATCAGGGTTTTCGGCAAGAAACTCGACGACCTCCAGGCGGTCATTCAGAAGATCCGGGCTGCCAACCTGCCGATCGAACTGCAGTTTGTGAACTACCGCTAAATGAAGGCGTACATTGTCAGCCTCGGCTGTCCGAAAAACCTGACCGACACCGAAGTCCTCATGGGGAAGCTGCAACAGGAAGGCTACAGTTTTACTAATAATCCAGCCGCCGCTGACCTGATCCTCGTTAATACCTGCGCTTTCCTGCAATCGGCAAAGCAAGAAGCGCTCAAGACCATCAAGGGATTGGCTAAATACAAGGGGTTAGGGACTAGGGGACAGGGATTAGGGAAATGTAAATATTTAATTGCTGCCGGTTGTTTGCCCCAGCGTTATAAACATGAGTTGCCGAAATTACTCCCCGAGGTTGATGCGTTCATCGGCACGCCGCAAAGATTCCACCCGTCAAACATCAAAGCAACTCCGCCGTGGTACGCTTATGTTAAGATCGCCGAAGGGTGCGGCAATCGCTGCGCGTATTGCGTCGTGCCCCAGATCCGCGGGCCGCTCCGCATCCGCCCAATGAATGAGATCTTGCAAGAAGTCGCCCTGCTCGCCAAAACGGGGGTCAAAGAGATCATCTTTGTGGCGCAGGATACGGCCGCTTATCCAAATTTCCCCGGCCTGCTGAAAAAAACCGCTAAAATAAAAGGGGTCCAATGGATCAGGGTCCTTTACGCCCACCCCGCCCACGTGACAGATAAACTGCTCAATGTCATTGCCTCCGAAAGAAAGATCGTTAAATATTTAGACTTGCCAATCCAGCATATTAATGATAAAATCCTCAAGAGAATGAGGCGGCGCTATGCGCGCCAAGAACTTGAAAAATTAATCGATAATGTTAGGAGGCGAAAAATAGCGCTCCGGACCTCGGTCATCGTCGGTTTCCCCGGTGAAGGCGAGGCTGAGTTCGCGGAGCTGCTCGGTTTCATCAGAAAGGTAAAGTTCGAGAAACTTGGCGTCTTTACCTATTCGAAAGAGGAAGGAACACCTGCTTATAAAATGAGGGGGCAGGTTTCCGCCAAGGAAAAAGCAAAAAGGTTCCATAAAATAATGAGGGCGCAGGCCCGCGTTTCCAAGGAGTTGAACGGTAAATTGATAGGCGAAAGACTGGATGTCATGATCGAAAGGGTGGTCCGCGGCGGCTATGTCGGCCGCAGCTATATGGATGCCCCGGAGATCGACGGTTCAGTCCTTATTAAATCCCAACGACCATTAAAACCGGGAGAGATCGTTAAAATCCAGATCCAAGGCTCAAGGACATACGATCTCATCGGTTTCGCGCCTTGACGCTGGCCAACCGGATCACGCTCCTAAGAATTATTTTCATCCCCCTCGTGATAATCCTTTTGCTTTACGGGATCGACGGCCTGGCGGTCATTGTCTTCCTTTTCCTTTCGTTTTCGGACGCTGTAGACGGATACATTGCCCGGAAATTCAATGAGGTCTCGGACCTGGGCAAATTTCTTGATCCCTTAGCGGACAAGATCCTTGTTATCACTGTATTGATCGCTTTGGTCGGCTTGGGCAAGGCGAGTTCGATCCCGGTCATGATCTTTGTGGCGCGCGATTTTATCGTTTCCGGCATCAGGCTCAATGCCGCGCGTTCAAAAGATATCATCGCGGCCAGTCCGGTCGCCAAATGGAAGACCGGCGCCCAGATCGTCGCGGTGGCGATGCTGATCTTGAGCTTGCCTTTGGCCAATGAGGTGCTGTGGCTGTCAGTCGTACTTTCAATCCTTTCAGGTGGTGCCTATGTATGGCAGAGCAGGATATTAAAACTGTTGAAATTAAGTTAGAGGATTTTTTCACTAAAGTCCTTTCGGTCATCGGCAAGATCACCGACCAGCAGATCGCTGACCTCTTAAAAAAGAGCAAGCAAACGGTCTCTGTTGCCGAGTCGGTCACCGGCGGGCTGATCGCCGGCCGGCTGACCAATGTCGCAGGCAGCTCGGACTACTTTGTCGGCGGGATCGTCTGTTATAATCCGCGGATCAAAGTCATCCAGGTCGGTATTTCCGCTTCCCTGATCAGCCAGCATGGCATAGTGAGCAAAGAGGTCGCCATCGCCCTGGCCGAAGAAATTAAAAAGCGGTTCCGGACCGATATCGGGATCGCCTCAACCGGCGTCGCCGGTCCAGCCCCTATCCCACCCGCCCCGGTCGGCAAGGTTTTTATCGCCCTCGCGTCCGACAAGGAAACGGAGTGGAAAGAATTGAACCTGCAGGGGACAAGGAGCGAGATCAGGGAAAAGGCGGCCCAGGCGGCTTTAGGGTTGCTTTGGCTCTATCTGGGCGGCGATGAAATCTTGAAATGAGGGCCTTTATCTCTGTCGAACTGCCGGACGAGGTAAAGAAGAAGATTGCTGAGTTAATAACTGAATTAAAGGAGATCGATCTGGCGGTCAAATGGGTGGAAACCAGGAATCTGCATATCACCCTGAAGTTCCTGGGGGGAGTCAAAGAAAACGACCTTGATGAGTTAATAGAAATTTCGACTAAAGCTGTTGCTGGCAGCAGCAGCTTTAACGCGAGGTTTGAGAGTTTAGGTACTTTTCCGGAAGGAAAAAACCCGAGAGTTATCTGGGTGGGGACAGAAGAAGGAGGGGACAAATTATGTCAACTGGCAGAGTCACTTGAAAATGAGTTGTCGAAAGCAGGGTTCAAAAGGGGTGAGAAGGCGTTCAAGCCTCACATAACGATCGGCAGGATCAAGGGAAACAAGGGAGTTGATAAACTTAAAGAAAAAATGATGAATTACAAGAACCCGGGGTTCGGCGCCGCTTTGATCGACAGGGTCCACATCATGAAAAGCACGCTAACTCCAAAAGGTCCGGTCTACGAAACAATAAAGGAGGTAAGGTTATGAGAGTTGTGGGTAGGGAAGAAAAAACAGCTGGTAGCAGCGAAGGTAAGAACAAGGCTTTAAGCATCGCTATTTCCCAGATCGAGAAAAATTTTGGCAAGGGCTCGATCATGAAAATGGGCGAGCACAAGAACCTGGAGATCGAAGTGATACCGACCGGTTCGCTGGCGCTTGACGCCGCGCTCGGCGTTGGCGGTCTGCCCCGGGGGCGCGTTATTGAGATCTTCGGCCCCGAAGGCGGCGGCAAGACGACCGTCTCGCTGCACGCGATCGCACAAGTCCAGAAGAAAGGCGGGATCGCCGCGTTCATCGATGCCGAGCACGCGCTTGATCCGCTCTACGCCAAAAGGATCGGGGTTGACGTTAATAATCTCCTGATCTCCCAGCCGGATTACGGCGAGCAGGCGCTGGAGATCGCGGAAACCCTGATCCGCTCGGGCGCGATCGACATCATCGTGGTCGATTCCGTCGCCGCTCTGGTCCCCAAGCGGGAGATCGAAGGCGAAATGGGCGACGCGCAGGTCGGCCTGCAGGCCAGACTCATGTCGCAAGCGCTCCGGAAATTGACCGCGGTCATTTCCAAATCGAAAACGGTCATGGTCTTTATCAACCAGTTGAGAGAAAAGATCGGGATCATGTTCGGCAATCCGGAAACAACGCCGGGGGGCAGAGCATTAAAGTTCTATTCATCGGTCAGGCTTGATGTCAGAGCAGCGGAAAAGATCAAGGAAGGCGATAAAATTATCGGCACCAGGGTCAAGGTTAAGGTCGTCAAGAACAAAGTCGCCCCACCCTTCCGTGAGGCAACCTTTGTCAATATTCACGGCGAGGGTTTATTGCGTGAAGCCGATATTTTAGATCAGGCGGTCAATTTTGAAATCGCCCAAAAGGGCGGCGCCTGGTACACGTTTGGCAGCGAAAAACTCGGCCAGGGATTTGAAGCCTCGATCAAGTTTCTCAAGGAAAACCCGAAGCTTACCAATAAGATGGAAGCCGAAGTCCGCAAAGCCATTATGGCGATTGTCGCCGATTAGTTAAAGGGCCCGATTCGAAGGAGGTTATTATTATGGAACTCATGATGGTCGTTTATCTCGTTATTGCCGCTGTTGTTTTGTTCGGCCTGGCGTCCGCCTACCTGGCTGTCCGCCGGAAATCAGCCGAGCAGAAGGTCAAGATCGCGCAGGAAACCGCCAAGCACCTGCTGGAAGAAGCCAAGAAAGATGCGGAAAGGATCAGGAAAGAGGCTCTGCTGGAAACCAAGGATGAGTCGATAAAACTGCGGGCGGAGTTTGAACGGGAAACCAGGGAAAGAAAAGGGGAATTGTCCGCCTTTGAAAAAAGACTTGATTCCCGGGAAGACCGCATGCAAACCAAGGAAAAAGAGATCGAGGCCCGCGAGAACAAATTAAAACAGGTCCAGGAGGATCTGCTCAAATTAAGGGACGGCCTGCAAAAGGCCCGGGAGCTCCATATCCAGGCGCTGGAAAAAGTGGCCGCCCTGTCCAAGGAAGAGGCCAAGAAAGAGCTGATGGAAAAACTGGATAAAGACCTGGAACGGGAAGCCGCGGAAAGAATTAAGGCCAATGAAGAAAAAATCAAGCAGGAATCGGACAGGCGGGCCCGCGAGATCCTGGCGACCGCCATCCAGCGCTGCGCTGTCGATCACGTCGTGGAAACCACGACCAGCATCGTCGAGCTCCCCTCTGATGATATGAAGGGACGGATCATCGGCCGCGAAGGCAGGAACATCCGGGTTTTTGAAACCTTGACCGGGGTCGATCTGATTGTTGACGATACACCGGAAGCTGTCATCCTCTCGAATTTCAACCCCCTGCGGCGTGAGATCGCCCGTATTACCCTGCAAAAGTTGATCGCTGACGGCCGGATCCATCCGGCGCGGGTGGAAGAGATGTACAACAAGGCCCAGGAAGAGGTCAAGGCCGCCATGTGGGAATATGGAGAAAAGGCCACGATCGAAACAGATGTACGCGGACTGCCGGCGGTCTTGATCCAGCTGCTCGGCCGGCTCCACTACCGGACCAGTTACGGACAAAATGTCCTCCAGCATTCGGTGGAAATGGCCCACTTTGCCGGCATGCTGGCCGCCGAACTCGGCGTCAACATCAGTCTGGCCAAACGTGCCGCCCTGTTACATGATATCGGCAAGGCGATCGACCAGGATGTTGAAGGAACGCATACCAAGCTCGGCGTAATGTTCGCCCAAAAAGCCGGGGAAGCCCCGGAAGTCCTTCATGCCATGGAAGCCCACCACGGAGATGTGGATGCCAGAACGGTGGAAGCGGTCATCGTCCAGGTTTGCGATGCGATCTCGGCGGGCAGACCCGGAGCGCGGCGCGACACGCTGGAAGCCTATGTAAAAAGGCTGGAAAAACTGGAGTCCGTCGCCAAGGCTTTTCCGGGAGTGGAGAAATGTTTTGCGATCCAGGCCGGCAGGGAAGTCCGGGTCATCGTCCAGCCCGACCGGGTCGACGATACCGCCGCGGTCAAACTGGCGCATGACATCGCCAGGAAGATCGAAGCGGAGCTTGAATATCCGGGTGAGGTCAAAGTGACCGTCATCCGCGAAACGCGGGCCTCAGAAACAGCAAAATAAATGAACATACTATTCATCGGAGATATTGTCGGCAAGATCGGCAGGGATATCTGCCGCCAGCTTTTGCCGGAGTTAGAATCTGAATTTAGGCCGGACCTGATCATCGCCAACGGCGAAAACTCCGCCCACGGCTACAGCATCACGGAAAAGATCTATAAAGAGCTCCTGGAGATGGGCGTAGATGCCGTCACTATGGGCAATCACCTTTGGGAAAAAAGGGAGATCATACCCAAGATCGATACTTTCGACCGGCTGGTCCGGCCAGCCAATTTCCCGCCGGGCCTACCCGGCCAGGATCACCTGATCATCAATGTCCAGGGGGTCAAAGTCGGCATCGTCAACCTGCTGGGCCGCGTTTTTATGCAATGCCTCGACTGCCCCTTCCAGGCAGCTGAGAAATTGATCCCCAAAGTCAAAGCGGAAGCAAACGTTATCATTGTCGACATGCACGCCGAAGCAACTTCGGAAAAATGCGCCATGGGCTGGCTGCTCGACGGCAAAGTCTCGGCGGTGCTCGGGACGCACACGCATGTCATGACCGCGGACGAAAGGATCCTCCCCGGCGGAACGGCGTTCATCTCCGATGTCGGCATGGTCGGCTCATATAACTCCATAATCGGCATGAGCCGGGAGCAGATCATAAAAAGGTTCCTGACCCAGATGCCCGAAAAGTTCGAGCCGACAGAGACCGGGCCGGGTTTGTTCAACGCCGTGCTTATTAATATCGATCAAAAAACCGGTTTAACGCGGGAGATCAAAAGGATCCGTAGAGTGATCGAAGAGGTGCGGGCCTGAAAAGAGCTTTTTTATCTATCTTTCTTATTCTGTTGACAATCATAGTCGCCGGTTGCCAGGAACAGGTCTCGCAAACCACAACTACAACCTCCCTGGGAGGGACCACAACCACCATTACAATTCCTGCCGGGCTTGTTACCCCGTCCGACCTGGTTTATCTTGGGGCGTTCCGGCTGCCGGACGGCGGTGATGACGCGCATAGCTGGAGCTGGGGCGGCACCGGCGCAACTTATTATCCGAATGGCGACCCTTCCGGACCGGTTGATGGCTATCCTGGATCAATTTATGGGATCGGGCACGACCAGCATTGCTATGTTTCGGAAATTAATATCCCAGCACCGGTCATCTCGGCCGGTAAAAACCTGAGCGCGCTCAATACGGCCACCGCCCTGCAGCCTTTCACTAATGTCAGGGCCGGTGTCGGGTCGCTGGAAGTTTTCACGGAACAGGCCCGGGTCGATATTGAATATCTCCCCGCACAGGGGGGCCAGACTTCCGGAAAACTTTATCTCTGCTGGGGCCAGCATTTCCAGGAGACCGGCTCCGAACAGGAAACCGCCTCTCACATGTGGTGTGATCTTGATCTGACCAATTCTCATGGAGCCTGGTGGGTTGGGCATCAATCGCTTTACAGTGTAAATGATTACTTGTTCGAGATACCTGCAAACTGGGCGGCAACTTACGCTTCAGGCAAATTGCTGGCGACCGGCAGATACCGCGACGGCGGCTGGTCAGGGATGGGCCCATGCCTGTTTGCCATCGCTCCCTGGAACTACGGCAACCCGCCCGCCAACAATACTGTAATGGCCGAAACCCCGCTTCTCCTTTACTCCAATACCCGGGGCGGGGATACCACCAGCCATAAAATAAACAATTATCAGAATTCAGATACCTGGAGCGGCGGGGCGTGGTTAACCGCCGGCAGCAAGGCCGCGGTCATTTTTGTCGGCACCAAGGGGACCGGAACAACAGAAGCCTGGTACGGTTTTTCTAACGGCGTCAGGTATCCGATCGATGACCCTCCGGAAATCCCGGTCCCGCCTATCCCTCCCTACCCCCATGATGACCGGGGCTGGTGGACTTCCTCATTTGAAGCGCAGATCATCTTTTACAATCCGGCAGACCTGGCGGCTGTGGCCAGCGGGACAAAACAGCCATTCGAACCACAGCCTTATGCGGCAATGAACATTGACCAGTATTTATTCAATATTAATAAAGTCGCGGGGCTGGAAACAAATCTGCAAAAACAGCGCCTCGGGGCTTGTTGTTTTGACCGGACCAACGGCCTGCTGTATGTTTTTGAATACCGCGGCGACGCAGACAACGACCGCCCGCTCATCCACGTCTGGCGCCTCAATCCCTAATAATTCAAAGCTGAATCGATTAAAAATTGGGCAAAGATCGGCCCGATAGCCAGGTCAGCCGTCGTATTAGGATGAGAATCATCAATGCCTGGATCTCCCTGATAAGCAGTTTTCAGCAGAT
>JAQTLJ010000049.1 GCA_028714935.1 Candidatus Margulisiibacteriota bacterium
ACAAATGACAAATTAAAAATGACAAATATTATTATAACCGAACATTTCCAAGACCTAATCATATCAAGCCTCCTTGGATTTGATGAGGGAATTATAGACAGTTTCGACCTGCTTTGCAACCGTAAACGATGAGAACTTTTCGCGCGCGTCCTCGCGGGCGGCCTGCGACATTTTCTGCCGCAGCGCGTCATCGTCCAGCAGGCGGCTAGCATGCTCAACAAAAACGTCGACGCTCCTCCTGACAAGGTAGCCGTCAGTCCCGGAGCGAACGGTATTGACCAGCCCCCCGGCAAACAGGGCAACGATCGGCAGCCCCGCTGCTTTAGCTTCGGCCAGGACGAGGCCCTGAGTTTCGGTCAGGGAAGAGAAAACGAAAATATCGCCGATCAGGTAATAGCTCAGGATGTCCGGATAAGGGATCTCGCCGGTTAAAACGACGTCTTTGCGTCGTGGAAGCTTTAACGGGCCGCCACCCACCAAGACAAGTCGCGTGTCACGAGTCGCGAGTCGCTCAAATGCTTTTAAAATAAAAGGGATATTTTTTTCTTTGGAGATGCGGCCGACATAAAGCAATACTTTTTCTTTTTCGCCAATCCCATATTTATGGCGGAGCGTTTTTCTTGTCGTTTCAAAATCTTTGGGGTATTTATGCAGCTCAATGCCGGAAGGGATCACCGCGATCGGGGTTTCGATCCTCCAGGCGCGAAGGACTCTTTTAGCCAGATCGGAAGGAGTGATGATCTGGTCCGCCCCGCGGCAAAAACCCTGGAGATAAGCGACGATCCCCATCTTGGCCAGTGCCTGCGGGACAAAGCGGGCATAGTGCACATATTTGGTGAACAGGGTATGAAAGGAATAAACAAAAGGGATCCCCCTGCGGCGGGCGACAAACCTGGCCAACAAACCAGCCTGAAAAGGGGAGTGGCTATGGATAATGTCAACTTCTGGGATTTGCCGGACGATCGGAACCGCTAGCCGGAATTTCGGGTAACCGCCGGAGAATGAAGGGAAGCGGAGGATATCCGGGTCACTATCAACATGGCCGGGATAACGGGGGGCCAAAACGTAGACCTTATGGCCGAGCGCGCGGAGCTCATTAACCAGGATCTCAGCGGAGTTTGTCACCCCGGAAAGGTAGGGCTTGTACGAATCGGCAAAAAAGGCGATCTTCACTTAAGCTTCTGGTAAAGCTCGGGGAGTTTTCTAAGGATTGCCTGGATTTCCAGGTCTTTTTTATGATCGATCGCCGGGAAACCTGAGACAACAGAATTGTCTGGAATATCTTTTGTTACCCCGGCCTTAGCCATCACGACGGTGTTTTCTCCCACCGTAATATGACCGTTGAAGCCTGCCTGGCCGGCAACATAAACATGGTCTTTTAGGGTAACCGAACCGGCAAACCCGACCAGGCTGACGATCGCGCAGTCCTTGCCGATCTTGCAGTTATGGGCGACGTGGGACAAGTTGTCGATCTTGGTCCCGGAGCCGATAATCGTGGAGCCAATCGTGGCGCGGGAGATGCAGACGTTGGCGTAGATCTCGACATCGTCCTCAATAATAACATTTCCGATCTGAGGGATCTTGATATGATGGCTGCCCTGCTGGACATAACCATAACCATCTACCCCGATCCGCGCGCCGGAGTGGACAATAACGCGCCGGCCGATTTTTACCCGGTCATGGATGGTCGCCGACGGGTAGATGATCGTATCGTCGCCGATCTCGCAATTCTCGCCGATAAAAACAAAGGGATAAATGGTCACCCGTTTGCCGATCTTTGTGCTGTCAGCAACTACTGCGGTCTTATGTTTTCCTTTGATGAATTGGTTTTTAGGGGCAAAGCGGTGAAGTATCTGGGCCAGCGCCAGCCGCGGATTGGCGACAAGAAGAGCCGCCTTGCCTTTTATCTTGCTGTCCGCCGGGGCGACAAGCGCCGCCGCCCCCGACTTTAAAGCGGAAGCCAGGAACTTGCTATCTAGAACAAAAACTAGATCCTTGTTCCTGGCTTCTTCGATCGGGGCAACCCCCGAGATCTCCAGATTTTCGTCCCCGACAAGCTTGCCGGAAACGACTTTAGCCAGATCCTTTAGTTTCATTTATTCAGTTCGTTGATCACCATTTCGGACAGGTCCATGCCGCCGGTGATAACGACCTGTTTGTCGAGAACCAGCTCAATGCCGACTTTTTTTCCGACTTTTTTAACAGCATCAAGAATTTCGAGCTGCAGTTTGCTGGTCAACTGCTCATTTAGCTTGAGTAAAGAATCCCGCTTTGGGGCAAGCTTAGTCTCAAACTCTTTTTTCATCTTTTCGATCTCTTCTTCTTTCTTGCCGTCTTTTTGAGCCTTTTCCAGCTTCTTTTGGCTTTCTTCAAATTCTTTCTTGAAGGCGTCCTCTTGCTTGCTGAGCTCGTCCTGGGCCTTGATGGTCTCCTTGTAGGCCTTGAAGACTTTCTGGACGTCAATAAAACCGACGCTGGTGTAATTATTGGCCGCGTGTGCGAGGCCCGCAATAAAGGCGATAGCGATAAGAGCAATTACTAACTTTTTCACATGTTCACCTCCCTGTTTTGAGCGAGTCAAGAGACCCGATTATTTTAGCACAGCTGTATTTCTTCGTCTATAGGTTTCCAGGTGGATCAGCAGGACAGAAATGTCGGCCGGGGAGATCCCCGCGATCCTTGAGGCCTGGCCGATGGTAGCCGGGCGGTGCGAATCAAGTTTGACCTGGGCTTCGCGGGAAAGCCCGCGCAAAGCTTTAAAATCAAGGGCCGCCGGGATGGTTTTATGCTCTAATTTTCTGAACCTTTCGATCTGCTCCAATTGGCGGTGGATATAGCCGGCATATTTTTCAGAAATATCGATCTGCTCGGCGGTTTCGGGCGAGATCCGCTCTTTGGTTTCTACCGCGCGCTTTTTTTTCTTGTAAGCACGGTGCCTGTCCTCGGTAATTAAACCGATTTGACGCCCCTTTTCGGTCAGGCGCAGATCGGCATTGTCCTGCCGCAGGAGCAAGCGGTATTCGGACCGGGAAGTCAGCATCCGGTAAGGCTCAAGGATCTCTTTGGTGATAAGATCGTCGATCAATGTCCCGATATAACTTTCGTCCCGGCCCATGGTCAGCGGTGCTTTTCCCTGGACTTTTTTAGCGGCATTGATGCCGGCAACGAGCCCCTGCGCCGCCGCTTCTTCATAGCCGGATGTCCCATTGATCTGTCCGGCGCAAAAGAGGCCGCCGACCGATCTTGTTTCCAGCGTATACTGCAGTTGCGACGGCAGAACGTAATCGTATTCCACGGCGTAGCCGGGACGAAGAACTTCAACGTTTTCCAAGCCAGGCATGGTCCGGAGCATCGCCAGCTGGACATCCTCGGGAAGCGAGGTCGACATCCCCTGGGCGTACAGTTCCAAAGTGTTCCTGCCGGGCGGCTCAATAAAACATTGCTGGCGGGCTTTTTCGGGGAAGCGGACAACCTTGTCTTCGATCGACGGGCAGTAACGCGGTCCGACCCCCTTGATCTTTCCCTGGAAAAGCGGGGAGCGGTCGAGATTCTCGCGTATTATCTGATGGGTTTTCTCATTGGTCCAGGTTAGATGGCAGGGAACTTGTGGTAATCCGGCGACCGGATTTTCGGGCAATCCGGTCAGGCCGTATTGCTTATATTCCCAAATAAAGGAGAACATTTTCGGTGGTTCATCACCGGGTTGCAGAGTCATCTTTGAAAAATTGATCGAGCGTTTGTTGAGCCGCGCCGGGGTCCCGGTTTTCAGGCGGCCCAGCTGAAGCCCGAGGCTGCGCAGGGAGTCGGATAGCCCCTTCGCCGGAAACTCTCCCATCCTTCCCGCCTCCTGGTGCTTCATGCCGACATGGATAATGCCGTTCAGGAACGTTCCTGTGGTAACGATAACTGTTTTGCCTTCATATATAACATCAAGCTTAATCTTTACGCCGGTCGCAAGTCTCGAGTCCCGGGTCACGAGTAATTCGACGACTTCGCCTTGTTTCAAGTCGAGGTTCGGTTCCGACTCCAGCACCTCTTTCATCGTCCGGTGATATTGCTTGCGGTCGGACTGGGCGCGCAGAGCTTGAACCGCCGGGCCTTTATTAGTATTGAGCATTTTCATCTGGAGGAAGGTCAAGTCGGCTGAGATCCCGATCTGTCCGCCTAAAGCGTCAACTTCACGAATTAACTGGGACTTTGCCGGCCCGCCCATCGCCGGATTGCAGGACATGAAGGCGACAGTGTCGATATTCATTGTCAGGAGCAGGGTCTGGCTGCCAAGCCGCGCCGCCGCCAGGGCAGCCTCGATCCCGGCATGCCCGGCGCCGATGACGATCACGTCATAGTGTTTGGGATAAATGTAATATTGTTTTTTCATAAGGGCCAAGAAAGGGGTTTAACCTCTGATGTCGCGGATAACAAAAACTATGCCGATCGTTTCCCCGATAATTTTTTCCCGCAGGAGGCGAGCGTTGATCAGGGCCGGGATCCGTTCGCCGAGCGGATCGACAAGATCGGCCTCAAACCTTTCAACCTCCAGCTTTTTCTCCACCGCCTCAGAATAAAGCTGGTTGAATTTCTCCTTTTGTTTGAAAAGGTCGGTGATATTATGGCCGGCAACCTCTTCTTTGGGGACACGGAAGAACTTCTGCGCATCTTCATTCAAGAAAATGATCCGCCCGCCAAGGTCCGTCACCAGCAGGGAATCGGGCATCGTTTCGATGATCGTATCTGCCGCCAGCGCCGGCGAGATCGCGAACAGGCTGAAGCGCCGCATGGCGATATAAATGAAAAGGTTCATGATAGCGACATCGAACACTACGGTTGGCGGAGTGGGGCGGCCGCTAGTTAAAACAGGCAGTACCATGTCGTTAATAACGCCAACGGCGACCGGGATCATGGAGCCGATGGCAATGATGATCGCCTGGGTCCTTTCAATTTTTTGTGGAGTGGTCCGGGCGTATTGCAGGAGCAGTACGATCCCCCACAGGCAAAAGCCAAAGGTTTCGACCGTAAAAAGGGAATAAAGCGGCGCCGGCTGGCTGATGATGCCGATGGAAGCGATCTCGTGACGGCTGTACATAAGGTTGGTAAAAACGAACAAGATGCCGATCACGGTCGGCGGGAGATAAAGCAAAAGATAACTTAACGGTTTCTTCAGGAAAGCGTCCTTTTTAGTAAAGAGCAGGGCAAAGTGGGCATATAAAGCAAAAACAAAAGCCCAGAGGGTGGCGCTTAGCCGGTTGATGTCGCGGGCGATCTCCAGCGTAAAAGCGATCCGCAAAGAATAAGTTAAGATCGCCGCCAGAAAAGCGATAAAAGCGAAAAGGGCGAAAAAGCGAGCCAGCTTATTTTCATAATGCCGCGTCCAGATCTGAAATGCCAACAGCAGGATGAACAGCGATGCGGCCAGTTCGAAGTAAGGGAAAAACATTGCCATGCTGGTTACATTATAGTATAATTTTTCCGACATGGCAAGACCACGCTACAAACGCATCCTCTTAAAACTCTCCGGAGAAGTTTTTGGCGGCAAACGGAAATATGGGATCGACCTTGAAGTCTTGTCCGTGGTAGCGAAAGAGATCAAGGCGGTCAAAGAACTGGGCGTTGGGATAGCGGTTGTCGTCGGCGGGGGGAACATATTTCGCGGGGTGGCCGGCGCGGTCAAGGGGATCGATCGGGCAACGGGGGATTATATGGGAATGCTGGCCACGGTCATTAACTCTCTGGCCTTGCAGGATGCGCTGGAAAGAGCCGGGATCCCTTCGCGGGTGCAAACCGCGATCGAAATGCGGTCAATTGCCGAGTCTTTTATCCGGCGGCGGGCGATCCGCCATATGGAAAAAGGCCGGGTCGTGATCCTGGCGGCAGGGACCGGCAACCCATATTTTTCCACGGACACGACCGCCGCCTTGCGCGCGGCCGAACTTGACGCCGAAGTTATACTGAAAGCCACCAAGGTTGACGGCGTCTACGACAAGGACCCGATGCAATATAAAGATGCCAGGAGATATAAAAAGACCACGCACATGGAAATGATCCAGAAGAGATTAAAGGTGATGGATTCGACCGCCGCCTCGCTGTGTATGGAGAATAAGATCCCGATCATTGTCCTCGATCTGACCAAATCCGGGAACATAAAAAAGGCGGTTTTGGGTCAAGAGGTTGGGACACTGGTCGAAGTAAGGGGGGAGTAAAATGCAGGACGCGATAAAAGAAAGCGAAGCCAGGATGTTAAAATCGATCGACAGCCTGAAGAAAAATTTTGCGGCGGTGCGGACCGGGCGCGCGAACCCGGCCTTGCTCGACCATGTCATGGTCAGCTACTACGGGACGGCTACCCCGCTAAAATCGCTGGCCTCGATCGCCGTCCCCGAGCCAAGAATGCTGGTGGTCACCCCTTATGACAAGAATGCTGCCGCGGACATCGAAAAGGCGATCATGACTTCGGATCTGGGCATCAACCCCAGGCGGGAAGCCGGGCTTATCCGCCTGATCCTGCCGGAGCCTTCGGAAGAGAGAAGGAGGGAACTGGTTAAGGTAGTAAGGAAAGAATCCGAGGAAACCAAAATTGCTGTCCGCAATGTCCGCCGGGAAGCGATCGAAAGCCTGAAAAAAACCAAAGCCGACAAGAAGATAACCGAGGACGAGGAAAAGACTCAAGATAAAAAAGTCCAGGACCTGACCGACAAATACTGCGGCGAAGTGGACAAGCTGCTCGCGGCCAAAGAAAAAGAGATTATGGAGGTCTAAGCTGGACCCTCACAATATTCCCCAACATATCGCGATCATCATGGACGGGAACGGGCGCTGGGCAAAGGAGCGCGGCTTGCCCCGCATCGCCGGCCACCGCGAAGGAGCGGAATCTGTCCGCGCCGTCTTGAAGGCCTGCGTTGAGTTCGGCGTTAAATACCTGACCGTCTACGCTTTTTCCACCGAAAACTGGCGGCGCCCGCAGGAAGAGGTTGATTTCCTGATGGAGCTTTTTTCAGCAACGATCGACCGGGAGCTGGATGAATTGATGGCCGAGGGGGTCAAGCTCAATTTTCTGGGGAGGCTGGCAAGATTTTCCCCCGAAATACAGGCGAAGATGAAGAAAGCCGCGGACAAGACGGCCGAGAATAAGCGGATCACGGTCAGCGTTATGCTCAATTACGGCGGCCGGGCAGAGATCGTGGATGCCTTGCGGCAAATGACAAATGACAAATTAGCAAATGAACAAATTAATGAAGAAAATATTTCAAAATATTTATATACTTGCGGAATACCGGACCCTGACCTGTTGATCAGAACGGCCAATGAAATGCGAGTCTCAAATTTCTTGCTCTGGCAGATCGCCTATGCAGAGATCTACGTGACGCCGGTTTACTGGCCCGATTTTCGCCGGGAACAGCTGAAAGAGGCGATCGAAGATTATCAAAAACGGGTGCGAAAGTTCGGCCAGACCGAGGAGCAGATAAAAAATGCTGGCTAGGACCCTGACAGTCTTAATTACCGCGCCGATCATCCTGGCCTGCACCTATTTTGGCGGGATCCCCTTTCTTGTCCTGATCCTTGTCCTGTCGATCGCCGCGGTCAACGAGTTTTACAACCTGATGATGAAGAAAGGTTTTTTCCCGGCTTATTACGTCGGGAACCTGATCACCATTTTTTTTATCGTCTTCGCTTATTACGCTTTGAAAAGGAACTGGGAGCCGGCGCACGCGGCGGTTTTGACGCTGGCGGCTGCCGCGGCGTTGATCTCGGGGATATTTTTAAAAAGGGAAAAGGACACGATCGTTGATGTCGCGGTCACGACCCTGGGGATGATCTATGTCGGCTGGTTTTTCAGCTACTTGATCTTTATCCGCAGCTTGACGGAGCACGGCGGCTACCTGTTCTTTTTATTGTTCACGGTTTGGGCGATGGACATCGCGGCTTATCTTGCCGGCCGGGTCTTTGGGCACACGCTTTTAATGCCGTCGATCTCACCGAAAAAGACCTGGGAAGGGGCGATCGCCGGTTTCATTATCTGTTTGTTGGCGGCCTGGATCTTCAGCTGGACAGCGCGCCTGGAGATCGGACATGCCTTGATCCTTGGGGTTCTGATCGGCATCTTCGGCCAGATCTCCGACTTGATCGAGTCGCTGATCAAGCGTGATGCCGGGGTCAAGGACTCCTCGGATCTCTTGCCTGGCCACGGTGGGGTGCTTGACCGGATCGATTCTTTTGTCCTGACCGCCCCATTGATGTATTATTATGTAGTGATTTTTATATTAAAGTAACGTGAAATGAGCAAGATACAAAAAGTAACAGATTTTCTTATCAGG
>JAQTLJ010000050.1 GCA_028714935.1 Candidatus Margulisiibacteriota bacterium
CCTCCACCGAACCTTTCTTGATCGAGCGCGTCACTTTCCCTTCATGATCAAGAAAATCAATGCCGCTCATCTGCGTGTTCGCGGAAAAGGGGATAAATTTCGCTTCATGAGGCTGCAGCGTCCTGGCCCGGAGGTCGAACTTCTCCTTGGCCAGCACGACGATCGAACGCCCCTCGGGTGTTTCATCGGCCAATGACGACAACTGGGCGACCTCGGCAAAGGCTTTTTCATCCATTCCTTCGGCCGGAAGGAACTCCGAAGCCATCCGGTTGCCAATGGTGATCGTCCCGGTTTTATCCAGGAGCAGAACATCTATGTCCCCGGCCGCCTCGATCGACCGGCCGCTCTTGGCAATGATATGCCGGCGGATAAGCCGGTCCATCCCGGCTATCCCGATAGCGCTTAAAAGGCCGCCAATGGTCGTCGGGATCAAACAGACTAAAAGGGCCACCAGCACCGGGACAGTAACAATACTGGAAAGGTCCTGCCCCGCCGCCGTGCCGCTGTAGTCGGCGAACAGTTTCAGGGACACGACCGCTAACAGAAAAATTATTGACAGTCCGGATAAGACTATGCTTAAAGCGATCTCGTTGGGTGTTTTTTGGCGCTTGGCCCCCTCGATCAGCAGGATGATCCTGTCAAGAAAAGTATCGCCGGGATTTGATGTCACCTGGATCACGATCCGGTCGCTGATCACCCTGGTGCCGCCGGTCACGGCGCTCCGATCGCCGCCGCTTTCCCTGATGACCGGCGCCGATTCACCGGTAATCGCCGATTCGTCAACGCTGGCGATCCCCTCGATCACTTCCCCATCACAGGGGATCGTGTCACTCGCTTCACAAACAACGATATCCCCTTTTCTAAGTTTGCTTGCCAGAATGATCGTCTCTTTACCGTCCTTAAGCAGCCGGGCCTGCAATTCTGATCTTGTCCGCTTCAATGCATCTGCCTGCGCCTTCCCCCGGCCTTCGGCCAAGGCTTCGGCAAAATTGGCAAAAAGCACGGTAAACCAAAGCCAGACGCTTATCACCAGATTGAAAGCCGAATGCAATGAATAAAGAGTGGTCACGATCGCCCCGATGTAAGTGAGGAACATGACCGGGTTGCGCATCTCTTCCCTGGGATTTAATTTTCTAAACGAATCCACGACCGCCCGGAAAATAAGGTTCTTGTTGTTCTCTGCAACTTTATGCTTGCCCATTAAAATACATGTCCCTTTAACATCAATAAATGCTCAATGATCGGGCCCAGGCAAAGCGACGGGAAAAAGGTCAGTGCGCCAACGATCATGATCACGCCAACCAGCAGGGCCGCGAAAAGCGTATTGTCGGTCGAGAATGTCCCGGCGGAAGGCGGAGCGATCTTTTTGATCGCCAGGCTCCCGGCGATCACCAAACAGGGGATGATAACGCCGAACCGGCCGATCAGCATCGCCAAGCCGAGTAAAAGAATATAATAAAGCGTATTAGTGCTCAAGCCCGCAAATGCGCTGCCATTATTATTGGCGGCTGAAGTAAAAGCGTACAGGATCTCGCTCAGGCCGTGCGGGCCTTTATTCCCCAGACTGGCCAACGCAACCGGCAGCACGCAGGAAAAGCCGGCGCCGATGAGTACAACAACCGATGGCAAGAGGATCGCCAGGATCACCATTTTGATCTCGTTCTGCTCGATCTTTTTACCCAGATATTCCGGGGTCCGGCCGACCATCAGACCGGCCAGGAAGACCGTCATTAAAACGAATAACAGCATCCCGTACATGCCGGCGCCGACCCCGCCAAAAACGATCTCGCCCAGCATCATGTTGAACAAAGCCACTCCCCCGGCGAGCGGGGAAAGGGAAGAATGCATGGCGTTGACCGAACCGTTGGAGGCCGCGGTCGTGGCCGTCGCCCAGATGAGGCTGTTTGTCACGCCAAACCTTGTTTCCTGCCCTTCCAGTGCTGTGACTAGCGGTACAGCGGCGCTCGAATATTCAGACCATAACGAGACCGCCAGCCCCCCGCCCCAGAGCAGCATCATGACGATAAATAATAACCAGCCATGCTTCTTGTTCTTGATCAAAACACCGTAAGTGTATGTCAAGGCCGCGGGAATAAGTAAAATACTGAGCATTTCCAGAAAATTAGATAAGGGGGTCGGGTTTTCAAAGGGATGAGTGCTGTTGGCGCCAAAATAGCCGCCGCCATTCGTCCCTAACTGCTTAATGGCGATCTGCGAAGCAGCCGGGCCGAGCGGCAAAACAATTTTTTCCCCCTGTAAAGACTTTATTTCTTTGTAAGGATTAAATGTCTGTACAACTCCCTGGCTTGCTAACAGGATCGCGACAATAATTGACAGCGGGATCAGGATATATACTAAAGAATGCACAGTATTAACCCAGAAATTGCCCAGGGCCGACACGGATCTATTGGTCAGGCCCCGGACCAAAGCCAGGAAAACAGCTATCCCGGTCGCGGCGCTCAGGAAGTTCTGGACGGTCAAACCCAGCATCTGAGTCAGGTAGCTAAGAGTTGTTTCGCCGGAATACGACTGCCAGTTAGTGTTGGTCATAAAACTCATCGCGGTATTAAAGGCCAGATCCCAGGGAACATTGGGCAGACGGTACAAATTTAAAGGGAGATAAGACTGGAAAATCTGGACCAAGAACAAAAATATGAAACCCAATAGATTAAAAAACAAGACAGCTTTGGTATAATCAAGCCAATCCATCTCTTCGTTTTCATCTATGCCACATACACGATAAATACTTTTTTCCAGCCACTGGCCTGCCCGGATCCTGCCTTCGAACACTCTGGCCATGTACGTTCCGAGGAGCGGCGTTAAAAAAACTAGAACAGCGATGTATATCCCTATTTGGATGAAGTCGGTAATTTTCACGGCTAAAACCTTTCAGGATTGAACATGGCGTAGATCAGATAGGCCAGCATGATAACAGCGATTATACCCGCGATAATGAAACCCATTGATTTCTTCCTTTATTATTTCGGCAATAGTATAACACTAAAAATAGAAACAATCAGCGCCCCCCTTTAAGAATAAGTCGAATAATAATAAGGCGTATAGGCCTCGAACTCGGCCGCGCAGGTATCCACCAATTTAAACTGCGGCATCACACCCTTTTCCTTGCGCATTTCATAGACCGCTTCTTCCGTTAACCCCCAGAACTTTGCCAGCTGAATATCGGAAAAACCCATTATCTTGGCCTGCCGGAGCAGTTCGACAGAGATCTTTTTTCCCTTATAAGTTTTCAACTTTGCCTCAAAATCGATCAGTTCTTTGATATTGTCCAGGAACCAGCGGTCGATCATGGTCAGTTCATAGATCCGCTCCATTGTCATGCCCAGTTTAAAAGCTTGTTTGATATAAAATATCCTTAATGCACCAGGGAATTTCAAGTTCTTTTCCAATTCATCAAGGGAATCGGCTTTAGCTTTCGCCAGATCTTCCAGCCCGTAGACTTTAATTTCCAGAGAACGCAAACCTTTCTGCAAAGACTCCTTAAAAGTCCGCCCGATCGCCATCGTTTCGCCGACCGATTTCATGGAGATGGTGAGCAGCGGGTCGGCATCCGGGAATTTCTCGAACGTGAACCGCGGGATCTTGACCACGCAATAGTCGATCGTCGGTTCAAAACAGGCCGGTGTTTTTTGGGTAATATCATTGGGGATCTCATCCAGGGTATAACCGACCGCCAGCTTGGCGGCGATCTTGGCGATCGGGAAACCGGTCGCCTTACTGGCCAGGGCGGAAGAGCGCGAGACCCGAGGATTCATTTCAATTATCACCATCCGCCCGTTCTCGGGATCGATAGCGAATTGAATGTTCGATCCGCCGGTCTCCACGCCGATCTCGCGTATGACTTTTAACGAGGCATCGCGCATCGCCTGGTATTCCTTATCGGTCAGCGTCTGGGCGGGAGCGACCGTGATGGAATCGCCGGTATGCACGCCCATCGGATCAAAATTTTCTATCGAGCAGACGATGACCACATTGTCGGCCAGGTCGCGCATCACCTCCATTTCGTATTCTTTCCAGCCGATCACCGATTCTTCGATCAGGATCTCGGAAATGGGACTCGCTTCCAGGCCACGAGTGGCAATGACCTCGAACTCGTCAATGTTGTAGGCCACCCCGCCCCCCGTCCCCGCTAGAGTGAAGCTGGGCCGGATTATCACCGGGAAGCCGATCTCCTGCGCCACCGCGACGGCTTCCTTATATTTGTAAGCCCGGCCACTGCGCGGCAGGTCGAGGCCGATCTTCTGCATCGCTTCTTTGAAAAGTTCACGATCTTCCGCTTTCTTGATCACTTCGGCGCGGGCTCCGATCATTTCGACCTTATATTTTTGAAAAACTCCTTGCTCCCACAAAGCCACAGCGCAATTCAGGGCGGTCTGTCCCCCCAGAGTAGGCAGCACCGCGTCCGGTCTTTCCTTCTCTATTATCTTCTCAACAAATTCCGGCGTAATCGGCTCGATATAGGTCTTGTCCGCCATTTCCGGGTCGGTCATGATCGTCGCCGGGTTGCTGTTGACCAGGATTACTTTATAACCTTCAGCTTTCAGCGCCTTGCAGGCCTGGACGCCCGAATAATCGAACTCGCACGCCTGGCCGATGACGATCGGCCCTGAGCCGATGATCAATATGCTCTTGATGTCATTTCTTCTTGGCATTTTCTATTTCCATGATGAATTCGTCGAACAAATATTTACTGTCATGCGGCCCGGCCGAGGCCTCGGGATGGTACTGGACCGAAAAGGCCGGGTAACGCTTATGTCTCATCCCCTCCGATGTCTGGTCATTCAGGTTGATGTGGGTCAATTCAACCTTGTCCTGGTCCAAAGAGTTGAGGTCAACGCAAAAACCGTGGTTTTGGGAGGTGATCTCAACTTTATGGGTCCTGAGATCCATGACCGGATGGTTGGCGCCGCGATGGCCAAACTTGAGCTTGTAAGTTTGTCCTCCCAAAGCCAGTCCTAATATCTGGTGCCCCAGGCAGATGCCAAATATCGGGACTTTACCGATCAATTTCCTTACGGTCTCGATCACATAAGTCACCGCGGCGGGGTCACCGGGCCCGTTCGACAGCATCACTCCGTCCGGCTTGAGCGCCAGGATCTTTTCTGCGGAAGTTTTTGCCGGGACAACTGTCACCCGGCAATCCCTCCTTTCCAAACTGCGCATGATATTGCATTTAGCGCCGCAATCGAGCAGGACGACCTTATATTTACCGGACTTGTTCCATTGGTAAGGTTTCTTGCAGGTAACTTCCTTAACCAGATCGATGCCGACCAAGCCCGGCGCGGCCTTGGCCTTTTTGATAAGGCTCTTCGGGTTAAGATCTCTGGTCGAGATGATCCCTTTCATCGCTCCCGCGCAGCGGATATGCAACGTCAGCGCCCGGGTATCGATCCCCGCGATCCCGATAATCTTGTGCCTTTTCAGGAAAGCGTCCAAGCTCTCCTTTGACCGCCAGTTGCTCGCGATCCGGCTCGCTTCCAGCACGACAAATCCCGCCAGGTGCGGCTTGTCCGACTCACAATCCTCCGGGCTGATGCCGTAATTGCCGATCAGTGGATTGGTCATGGCGACGATCTGGCCTTTGTAAGAAGGATCGGTCAGGATCTCCTGGTAGCCGGTCATGGAGGTGTTAAAGACCACTTCGCCGCACTCCTCTCCCCGTGCTCCAAATGAGGTCCCCTCAAATATGGTCCCGTCTTCCAGTGCTAAGATCGCTTTCATCTTTTCTCCTTCAGGAACCGGTCGACCGCTTCGGCTGCCTGCCGCCCTTCATAGATCGCCCAGACCACCAGCGACTGCCCGCGACGCATGTCCCCGGCCGCAAATATTCCTTTGGCCGATGTCATGTAATTCTCGTCTGTTTTGAAATTCCCCCGCTGGTCAAGCTCGATCTCCAAGCCCTTGATCGGCTCCGGCCGCAGAAAACCAAGCGCCAATAAAACCAGGTCCGCGTCGATCTCAAATTCTGTTCCCGGCATTTCTTTCAGCGCCGCATCAACTTTCACGCACTTTAAACCCGCAACTCGTAACGACTCGACTGAGCTCGTCGAAGTCTCGCAACCCGTAAACTCCTTGGTAAGAACCGACCACTCCCTCTCGATCCCATCCTCACAACCAGTTAAAGCCTTAAAATAGCGCGGCCAGGGCTGTTCCGGCGGCCGCTGCGCCGGCGGTTTGGGGAGGATCTCGATCTGTTTAATGCTCGCTGCCCCCTGCCTTTGCGCCGTATGGACGCAATCCGCCCCGGTATCGCCGCCGCCGATCACGACGACTTTCTTTCCCTTGGCGGTGAGTTTTCCGGTCTGTTTGTTCGCATCAACGAGGTAATCCATGGCAAAATGGATGCCGGTCAGTTCGCGACCGGGCACTTTCAGATCGCGCGGTACGCGTGACCCGCCAGCCAGGACGACCGCGTCAAACTCCTTTTGCAGCTGCTCGACCGGACGGTCAACGCCGATATTCACTCCGGTCTGGAAACTGATCCCTTCCTGTTGCCAGATATCTATCCGCCGGTCAAGTAATCCCTTTTCCAGCTTGAAATCCGGTATCCCGTAGCGCATTATCCCGCCCGGCTTATCATCTTTCTCAAAAACAGTGACAGTGTGACCTGCCTGGTTCAACTGCGCGGCACAAACCAATCCCGCCGGGCCCGAGCCGACCACCGCAACTTTTTTACCGCTACGTTTTTTCGGCGGTTTTGGCCTGACCAGGCCATGGCTAAAAGCATATTCCGCAACGGCCAGTTCATTATCCCTGATCGTCACCGGATCATCATTGATGCCGAGGACGCAGGCAAATTCACAGATCACCGGACAGATCCGGCCGGTGACTTCTGGTAAATTGTTCGATGCGTCCAGCAGCGCGAACGCCCTTTCCCATTGCCGATTATAGACCAGGTCGTTCCATTCAGGGATGTAATTGCCTAACGGGCAGCCCCAGTGGCAGAAGGGAGTGCCGCAATCCATGCAGCGTGAAGCCTGGTCGCGCACATCGCCCGCGCCGCGTTTAACCGTCATAAAACCTTTTGGATTACCCATCGGAGACCCCCATCAGGTCCAGCTCTTCCTCGTCCATCGCCGTTTCCAGCAGGACGCGTTTGTATTCGATCGGCATGACCTTAACAAACTTCCGTTTTTCCTGCCCAAAATTATCCAGGATTTTCGCGGCCAGCGGACTGCCCGTGTATTGATGATGTTTTTGCAGTAGTTGACGGATGATTACTTCATCTTCGGTCAGGAGCCCTTCCAGTAAGACCATTTCCTGATTGCATCTTTCCGCAAAATCAGTATCTTTATCGTATACATAGGCAACACCACCGGACATGCCGGCCGCAAAGTTCCTCCCGGTCTTGCCCAGGACAATTACCCGGCCGCCGGTCATGTATTCGCAACCGTGGTCGCCTACCCCTTCCACTACCGCTGACAACCCGGAATTGCGGATGCAGAAACGCTCGCCGGCCATGCCGCGGATATAAGCTTCACCGCTGATCGCCCCATAGAAGGTGGTGTTCCCGATAATGATGTTCTCTTCGGGAGCGTAATTCACATTTTTATCAGGATAAATAACCAGTTTGCCGCCCGAAATCCCCTTGCCGACATAATCGTTGGCCAGCCCTTCAAGTTCCAGCGTCACTCCTTTTGCCAGCCAAGCACCAAAGCTCTGTCCCGCCACACCCTTGAACTTGAGATGGATCGTCTCTTCGGGCAGACCGTCCACGCCGTATCTTTTACAGACTTCGCCGCTGAGCATCGCGCCGGTCGTCCGGTCCGAATTGCGGATCGCGAACTCGGCCTTTACCGGCTCGCCCCTTTCCAGCGTCGGCTTGCAGGTTCCGATCAACTGCCGATCAAGGACTTTTTCGATCCCATGGTCCTGCAAGGTTTGGCAACGGACCGCGACCGTTTTCGGAACCTCCGGTTTCTCCAGGATCCTGGAAAAATCCAATCCCTTGCAGGGGACCATCTCCAAAAGTTCGGTCCGCCCGACCAGTTCGTCCAGCGTTCTTACCCGGAGCCTGGCCATGATCTCGCGCAATTCCTGCGCCACAAACCGCAAATAATTGATCACATATTCCGGCTTCCCGCTGAAACACCGGGAAAGGAATTCATCCTGGGTCGCCACCCCGACCGAACAATTATTAAGATGGCAGTGACGGAGCATGACGCAGCCAAGCGTGATCAGGACCGCGGTGCTGAACCCGAATTCTTCCGCGCCAAGCAGCGCCGCGATCGCGACATCCCGCCCCGTCCGCATCTGTCCGTCGGTTTGCAGACGCACCCGTCCGCGCAG
>JAQTLJ010000051.1 GCA_028714935.1 Candidatus Margulisiibacteriota bacterium
CATTATCTTGCCGATATCATGGAGCAGCCCCAGCCTGGCCAGTTTCCGCTGGTCCAGTCCCGGATAATGCTGGGCGCTGTCAAGCATTTTTCTGGCGACAATTACCGCGTGTTTTTTTTCAAAGCCGGGAAGCTGGGCAAAAAGCGCCATCTCTTCAATGTTCAAATAACTGCGCGCAAAAGCTTCGTCAGCTTTGGTGTAAACGGAAAACATGCTGAAGTAAAACTGCTTGAGGCGATATAGGATTTTACCGAGCATTTATGCTGAGCGAAGTCGAAGCATCGACCCCTCGCCTTAACGAGGAAACAAATTTGGGGACCGACTTGATTTTCCCCCGACCGATCAGGTCAACGATCGCGGAGCCAACGATAACGCCGTCCGCCACTCTTGCTGCTTCCGCCGCTTGGGCCGGCGTAGAAATGCCGAAGCCGACCGCGATCGGCAATTTCGAATACTTCCTGATCTTCGCGACCAGTTCTGCCAGGTTCTCCGACAGCTTTTGCCGCTTCCCGGTTATGCCTGCAACTGAAATCAGGTAAATAAATCCGGACGACCTTTCCGCCGCTAGTTTGATCCTTTGATCAGTTGACGTTGGCGCTATTAAATATATTGTGTCGACTTTGGTCTGCGGTCTTTTGTCTGTGGTCTCCTCCGGCGGCAGATCCGGCACGATCACGCCATCAACGCCGACCCGGGCGCATTCGTCGTAGAATTTTTCTTCGCCGTACTGGACGACCAGATTATAAGAAAGCATAAAGCAGATCGGGATATCGGTCTTTTTCCTGACTCTGCTTGCCAGCTTAAAAACCTCGGCCAGAGCGACATTTTTCTTCAAGGCCCGTTGATGCGAGGCCTGGATGACCGGGCCGTCGGCCAGGGGATCGGAAAAAGGGATGCCCAGCTCAATAATGTCGGCGCCGGCCTGTTCCAGCTGATAAATAAGCTTTTCGGTAGCGGCAACAGAAGGGTCGCCCGCAGTAATAAAAGTGACTAGAGTTTTACGCCTTTGAAAGGCCTTAGAAATGCCTGACATAACCTTAAAATTATAGCATAAAACATGCAATTTTCCTCGATTTGTTACGATATATATGGAGAGGAACAAGATGATGATTCCTGGCGAAATCAGCGCACAAAGGGTCTTTGGCCCGCCATATTCCGGCTTCGTGAGAAAGATCAGGGATACTTATCCAGGAGTAAAAAGGATCCTTGGCGAGCTAACTATCCCCTATGCAACCTTTCCCCATAAATCGATACTGTTCAACGAGATCCTTATTTCGCTGCTTGACGGCTTGAATCGCCTCTATCCCTCGCCTGCCGCCTACAAAAAAGCCCGGGCGGCGCTCTCCGAAACACAAGCCACCACTTCCACCGTCTCTTTTATCATGCACTATTTCAAGATCGCCTCCAAGAACGGCATCAGCGAAGAGACCGCGGTCCGCAATGTTCTGGAAAAATTCAGGGAGATGCTATTATGCACCGCCTATGTCCCTTATCCGTCAAGAAAAGGGAAGCTGTTGATCGAAACCTTAACACAGCCGCAGGCGGAGCAAGGCGAAACTCTCAGCTATTTATTCCACACGTTTGAAGCCGAAGAGGTCCAAACAGCCGTTCAAGCCGGCTTCAATCCCTTAACGATCCTTAATGGAACGACTGAACCGCCGCCAGCCAGGCCTTATAAAGAAGGCCTGTTCGAGTATTTCACTTTATCCCGGCAGGCGCTCTCGTCTTACGCCAACTCTCTGACCCGCTATTATTCTGCCAAACCCAACCCGCTCTGGGTTTTTCTGATGCGCGACGCCCACCTCCTTTTCCTGCTGACGGAAAAAGACCTGCCCGGAAAGAAATTGGAATTGGATTTCAGCAAGATCTCCCTGGCTTCTCCGGAAGAATTAGAGCATATCTTTGGGGCTAACGGCTACAATGTCGGCCTGTCCAAAGCTCTGCCGCCGATCGACGGTTACGCCAGAATCCAGTCAGAGATCGGGGCCAGGCCCAGCATCCCGCCGCCCCCGCCGGCTGACCCGAGCGCTGTGATCCAGGAGATACTGCAAAGTCCGCCGCCGGCCGAAAATTTCGCCGATAACTACACCGCTTTCAGGCGGGCCCAACAGATATTGAAGAACCTGACCGTCCCAGAACAGATCTATCGGGTTTTGGAATCATCGGGAATTGCGGCCATGGCTGAGACCGGCAGGCCGATCGTTTTTGTGGACACCGGCTTCCGGGGAACTCTGCCGCTTGTTTTGCAGGCCGCTTTAACCAACCTGACCAACAGAAAAGGGATCGAGCCGTCGGTGCACACCTGGGTCGATTATGTCCAGGAACCGTACAAACAGTTCGTGGTCAATTCGCACCGCACCGGAGAATGGGCGGTTTCCCCGCTGGACGGTTGTGCCAGTCTTAACAGAGTGCTCCTGCCGGCTGAAGAAGGTTATGAGACCGATGTTTTTACCACGCCTTTTGACGCGGTCAAACAAGCCCGCCTGCTTAAAGGTTATCTCGACTTTACAGCTGAAGCAAGGTGAAGGCGTCTAATTGCGGCATAAACGAGGTTCGAGTCCCTGAGGTCATTCAGCCAATCACCCGGAATAGCTGCGGTACCGTTATAAGCCCCGCTTAGTGCTCCGGCAACTGCCCCGACCGAATCAGTATCTCCGCCGGCGTTGACAGCAGTAATTATCGTTTGCCTGAGATCGCGCGGCGATCTCAGGAACGCATAGAAAGCCAGCGGGACAATGTCCCTGGTCTCCGACGAGTTGCCCAGAAGATCATAGGCCTCTTCAACGGGCCGCCGTCGGCTTAACGCTAGATCGGCCGACTGATGCAGCTTGTCCGCCACCACCGGATCAAAGCGTCTGATCTCTTTTATTAACCAGTTCACAATAGTGGACGGTTCTGAACTATGGTCCAAGACCAAAAGCTTCGCGACCGCAAAGGCGACCGCCACCGCCCCAGCCACCGCCTGCCGGCTGCGGTGTGTTATCAAGCTGGAGACAACCGTTGCTTCCTCAAGTTTGGCCAGGTCGTTCTGATAATAGATCGCCAGCGGTTCGACCCGCAAGACCGGGCCGCAGGTAGAAACGTCTATTCCGCTTTCGGTCCAGGGAATGCCGTAGTACAAATATCGGCCGGCCCTCATTGTGGCCGCCCCAAAACCATGGTTGGGCACGGCGCCGGTATCGATCTGATAAACATGCTCGGCCAAATAGCCGGCAAAAACATCGGGTTGGAACCCAAGTTTAGGCCGAATCGCTTCCGTCAGCATCAGCGCCAGTTCAGTATCGTCGGAAAACTGGCCGAAAGCGATCTGGGGATTCTTGGAAACGACCAGGTCGTTGACCGGATAGCCGAAATGCTGCCGGATCTCATCCCGCGATAAAAATTCCAGCGGCCGCCCGACCATATCGCCGATCGCCATGCCCAACAAGCAGCCGGCAAGCCGTTCCCCCGGAGCAGAGCCGGGCTGTTGCGGCCGCAAATTAAAAGAGTGTTCGATCGGGTCAAACCGATTGCCCCTTAGGAAAGCGCTGGCGATCATCCTGACGACCTCGTCTTTGTCCTGCAGCGCCCTTTCCAGATCTTTTCTTCTGGTTGACGACCCCATCTGTCCGCGGGCTTTCACGATCTCGCGTCTGACTGCCGCGCTTGGGTCCGAAAACAGCTTTTCTCTGATTATCGGCAGGAACCGCCGATCGGCAAGTTCGCCGATGATCTTGCCGGCCGTGGCGCGCCCCTGCTTCTTGGAAAACATCAGCTGAGCAACGATCTGGCCGGTATTCGCCCCGCGGGTCAGCTCCAGTTTAAGATCATTAAACACCTGCCTGAGCACCTCCAGCTTCTTCCGGCTTTTGGAGACTGCTTCCAGCTTTATATCCGTGTCGGAAAAAGTGGCAAAGATTAGAGAATTGTCCTCGAGCCGGATGAGCAGGCGCTGCTTATGGTTGACCACTTCGCCGGTCTGTTGTTTGACCGTGAATCGGCTTTGTATTTTTGCCAGGATATAACCGAAGACTTTCGGGGCGGCATCTGCCAGCGCGCCGCGGTCCAACCGGTTATCCTGTGTAACAAACTGCCGGCAATGAGGCAGGCTGATGCTCACCGACGCCCAGTGGGGCTGCCGCCGCCTGCCGGTTTCCAGGTAATAGCGGGTGACTAAACTGCGCGTTGTCGCTGCGCTCTTTTGATTCATACTAATTCCCGGCTCTGCTCCGAGTGGCTATCCCTTCGCGATAGAGCTCGACGCAGAACATCTTATCTACTCCATGCCGGTGCATTATTCTTGCCAGGTCACAGAGCATATTGGCTTTTATTTCTGTCTCATCGATCCGGCGGGCAGCTTCCAGAGCTTCCAGCAAGACTTTTGCGATCTCATCCGGGGGTTTTCCCTCTGTTTCCATCGCCTGCGCCTGGTGATACAGCTCTTCGCTTTTCATCACGGGATGTTCTTCAATGCTGGCGCATAACAGCGCCGCTTCTACCGTTTCGCCCCCATAAGTTTCCCCGGCAACTTCCGGCATGTCCCTGATCTCCAAGATCAGATATTTCGGCTTTAATACCTCTTTTTGCTCCCCCCATCCACGGGCGCACAGGTTATCGATCAAATTTTCAATTTCACTGACGCTGGTCTTCTCCGGCAGAGCGAACGATAAAACACCGGCGCTGTACAGGTGCCTGGCCAGCTCCCTGGTGTCTGCGATCGGTGCTATTTTCCCTTCTTTTAAAAGATACAGGCCCAGATTGTTGACCAGGACAGCGGCGTCGCTTTGTCGGCACAAGCGGGCCAGCGACACAACGACCGACTCGGCTCCTGCTGTCGCTTTGCCTATGGGCAACTTGGCGCTCCTCATTGCCCGGAGTGATAAATTGATCGTGACTCTGCCTAGTGTCATGGCTATTATTTTATCGGCTTAATATCAGGAAAATTTCAATGAGAGGGGAAATATTTCTTTGCTTCTTCAACATCCTTATCGCCGCGGCCGGAGAGGCAGACAATTACGGTCTGGGTTTTATCCATTTTTGGGGCTAATTTCTTAAGATAGGCGATCGCGTGGGCTGATTCCAGCGCCGGGATTATCCCTTCCGTCCGGGAAAGAAGTTTAAAGCCCTCCAGCGCCTCCTTGTCATTGGCGGTCACGTATTCAGCTCGGCCGATATCCTTGAGATAGCTATGCTCGGGGCCGGAACCGGAATAATCAAGGCCGGCGGAGATCGAATGGGTGTTCTTTATCTGGCCGGTCTTCGTTTGCAGGACATACTCTTTCGCTCCATGGAGGACGCCGACCGTCCCTTTGCACAGTGAAGCTGCCCCTTCTGCCTCCACTCCGATGATCTTAACTTCCGGGTCCTCGAGGAAAGGATAGAAGAGGCCGATGGAATTGGAACCACCGCCAACGCAGGCGACTAAATAATCGGGTTCCTTCTTCTCCATGTCGAAATGCTGGCCCTTGGCTTCTTTACCGATGACCGACTGGAAATCCCTGACCATCATTGGGTACGGGTGCGGGCCGACGCAGGAGCCGAGGCAGTAGAAAGTATCATTAGGATGCGCCATCCAGTCGCGCAGCGTTTCGTTGATCGCGTCTTTCAAGGTTTTGCTTCCGGAATTAACGGGTACGACTTTGGCGCCGAGGAGTTCCATCCGGAAAACGTTCAACGCTTGCCGCTTAATGTCTTCCGAACCCATATAAACAACGCATTCCAGATCAAATAGCGCGGCTCCCGTCGCAGTCGCTACGCCATGCTGGCCGGCGCCGGTCTCGGCAATGATCCGTTTCTTTCCCATCCGTCGAGCCAGCAGGAGCTGTCCCAGAACATTGTTGATCTTATGCGCGCCGGTGTGGCAGAGGTCTTCGCGTTTGAGATATATCTTGGGCCCGCCCAGCTCTTCGCTTAATCTGGCGGCATAATAAAGCGGCGTCGGCCGGCCGGCGTAATGCTCAAGATAAGAATCGAGCCCTTCTTTAAAATTAAGATCATCTTTAACAGACAGATAAGCTTTGGCGAGTTCTTCCAGCGGGAGCATTAGAGTTTCCGGCACAAAACGACCGCCGTAGGGGCCGAAATGACCGGTCTTGTCAGGCAATTCTGAGAATTTTAGAGCAACCATGCGGCTAATTATACTACCAGATGATATGCTCGTCCAGCTCTGCGCCCAGACGTCTTAAATTGTCCGCGATCTCCCGCATATCAGACGGCCGCTGTTCTTTGTCCGGGTGAAATAATCGCAGCAGATACTTTCCCAGGTTCGTTTCCTTAAGTTCCGGCGGCATATTAGCCAGCCTTAGAAGCTCGTCGAATGGCTTTGTTCTCAAAGCAGCAATTCCATTATAGTAGGCTTCCTCAATTCGCCAGGCTCCAATGATCATCATCTCCAGCCCGCTTACGATCCAGATATTATTTATCCCTTCATAGTGAACGCCCTGGTCGGTCAGGATCGTTAAACAGGTCGCCCCCAGCCCATAGACATCGGAGCGCACATCCTCCACGTTTTCTTTCCCCAGTTCCGGCGCATGATACCCTATCGTACCTACATCATTCCGGGCAGGAGCATCTAAATAGTTGGCCCGGCCGAAATCGAGAACTGCTGTCGCGCCTGTTTTGACGTCAAACAAAATATTATTTGGTTTGATATCCCGATGCACCACGCCCCGACTGTGAATATCCGCTAACCGCTCTGCCAGTAAAGGGAACGCTTTCTGCGCTAAAATAGCCACCTCTTCCTTTCCGGGGAGCGCTTTGTCCCACCTGCGCAAGACGAACTCATTAAAATCCCTGCCGGCAATTTTACGCATGGCGAAAAAGGGGTTGTTGCTTTCCGTTTTAAGCCGGTGAAAGTCATTTCCAACTGTTGTTTCAAGACTAACGTCCACCTCACCCACTGCCTCCACTTGCGGCACCCCAGCCAAGCCTGACAATCGGGCAAGTATTTCCTTCTCCAGCATAAACTGGGATCTTTCGTTTTCCCTCAATGGAGAATGCACCTTGACCACAACTTCTTCCGCCCTGGCCGGCCCGGTTTCCGCCTCCTCTGGCACCAGAAATCCCGAGAAAAGCACCATCGAGGTTTTGGGAAATGCTCTGGAATCATCCACCGCCAGAATTCTCCCGTCACGCGCCGTCCCGATCACTTTTAGCTCCGCTTTAAACCCGGCATTAGCCGCCATAGCTTTCGAGACCAGCGGGGCTTTTATTCTTACTGCGTTATTAAACAACATTCTTCATCTTTCTCCCGCCATTTATCGGGACTAATAAAACAAAATTTCAAAATATCCGTTAAAGGAACAGATGTGTTATAATAAATTCGGTGCATAAAAATATTTTCATTGCTCTTGCCTTGTTTTGTCTTACCCTGCCGGCGCAGGCGACGCTCTCGCCCAACGAAATCGTCAACCGGCTGGTCGCCAATTTTTCTAAAGTCCGGGATGCCCAGGCTGATATCACGCTCGATACCAGCCTGCAGATCCTCGGCTGCGGCGGCCTGTCCCGACAGACCGGCAAGCTTTATTTCAAGGCGCCGGATAAAATCATGGCGGTAGTCGGACGCGACCGTTATTTTGTCAAAGGTAATTTCATTCGCCGGATCGACGGTGACGGCAAACGCTTCTATGTCAAGTTGATCCATGCTCCCGACTTCAGCCCCGGCTTTAATCCGAGGCTGATGACCCATAACTTCAATTTAAAGATCGTCAATGAAACCACCGAGGAAGTTGTGATCGAGGGACTGCCGAAACCGGGTGTTTTAAAGAACGTCAAAAAGGTCTTTTTCCATGTCGATACAAAAGCTTACCTTCTTCGGAGCATCGATCTGTCGATCAATAACAACATCTCCGGTAAGATCAATATAGATTACGAGTTCCTGGGAGGGTTAACGGTCCCGACCGCGTGCTACGGAAAATCTGCCCTGGAAGTAAACAACGGTTTCTTGGTCGGCCTTTACTTCAATCTGAAGGGGACTAAGTTCAAGGTCAATACCGGCCTCCCCGATAAGCTCTTCGACCCCGGATTTTAATAAGCTTGACCCTGTACCTTTTGGTACAGGGTTGACATTATCTTTGATAAGGTTTATGCTATTAGCGTTGTTAAAGATATGTTTAGATTAATCCATGATCACCATAAGGCGGTTTATACGATCAGCATCGCGGCGGAACTGCTCGACTGCCACCCGCGAACCCTTAGGATCTACGAAGAGGAAGGTTTGATC
>JAQTLJ010000052.1 GCA_028714935.1 Candidatus Margulisiibacteriota bacterium
AGGGATGCTGGTCATCTTCTGTTTCACTTATTATTATTCTGTGGTGCGAGAGGTTTCTTTCAGGAAGCGTTTTTTGGAAATGCTGGCTGTTAGCCTGGGTGTGGCATTTCTAAGTTTTATTATCGGCTTGCTGGTCAGGCAATTCCTGGGGATCGAGGTTTAAGCGGTCAGCCTTCAACGATCCAGCGTTCTTCCTTGCGGAACCAGTCGCCGGGATTGTTCAGGTACTGTAATGTTTCATCAAGGATAGCGTAGTGGTCACGTTCTTCGGCCGCGAGAGCGGAGTAAAACTTCTTCGCGGTTTCATTATCGGTTTCCCGGGCGATCTTGTCATAAAGATTGAAACTATCGGTTTCGAGCCCCTCGGCAACTTTGTAGGCCTCATTGATGTCAGCCGAGGTTTCAAATTTCTTGTTAAGATTCGCTTTTAATTTTTTAAGGATAGGGCGAAGCAGTTCTTGTTTAGAAGGAGGGACTTCAGCGATCATTAACCAACCTGGCTCAAGCGCTTTGCCAACGGTCAGGCTTTTGTGGAATTCCGCTATCTTGATGATATGGTCCTTTTCCCGGTCGGCCAGGCTGGTCAGGGTTGAGGCCGCCAGCGGATTATTGGTCTTTGCGGCGGTTTTAAGATAAAAATCGCGGCCCCGCTCTTCCAGTTCGATCGAAAGCTTAACGTCAGCCAATAAATCGTACATAGGAGGCCTCCTTTATATTCATAACCGGAATGTTAGCAGAAACAATGGGGCGGGACAAGTGGCAAACGGCAGGGAAAAGTGATAAAATCGGGCAAGTAAAAGGGGGGACGCAAAATGACAAAAAGAATGGAAATCTACAAGTGTGAAGTTTGCGGGAATATTGTCGAGGTTGTACATGCCGGAGCAGGAGAACTGGTCTGCTGCGGCCAGCCGATGAAATTAATGGTCGAAAACACGGTTGACGCTTCTAAAGAAAAGCATGTGCCGGTGATCGAAAAGAGCGAAAAGGGGATATTGGTCAAGATCGGAGCGGTTCCCCATCCGATGGAAGAGAAGCATTATATTGAATGGGTCGAGCTGCTGGCCAACGGGAAAGCTTACCGCCAATTCTTAAAACCTGGGGACAAACCGGAGGCACTGTTCGAGATGAAGGCCGATAAGTTTTCTGCCAGAGAATACTGCAATATCCACGGCTTGTGGGCGGCGTAAACAATGAAATTCGAATGTAAAGTCTGCGGTTATATTTATGATCCTGAAGCCGGGGACCCGGATTCAGGGATACCGCCGGGGACATTATTCAAAGACCTGCCGGCCGATTGGGTCTGTCCGGTGTGCGGAGCGGGGAAAGATAAATTCGAGGAGGTAAAAGAATGAAAAGTTTAAAAGGGACAAGAACAGAAAAAAACCTGCTGGCGTCATTTGCCGGGGAATCGCAGGCGCGGAACCGTTACACCTATTTTGCCTCAGTGGCGAAAAAGGCGGGTTATGAGCAGATCGCGGCGATCTTTCTGGAAACCGCGGAGAACGAAAAGGAGCATGCCAAACGGTTTTTTAAGTATCTGGAGGGCGGGGATGTTGAAATAACGGCGACCTATCCGGCCGGGATTATAGGCACGACCGAAGAGAACTTGCTTGAAGCAGCCAATGGCGAGAAACTGGAATGGTCAAAACTTTATTTAGACGCTGAAAAGATCGCCCGACAGGAGGGATTTGAAGAGATCGCGGCCCAGTTCAAGGAAATTGCGGAAGTCGAAGAGGAGCACGAAAAACGTTATCGCAAGCTTCTGGCGAATATTAAGAAAGGGGAAGTTTTTAAAAAAGATGCGGTCGTCAAATGGCACTGCCGCAACTGCGGTTATGTCCACGAGGGAAAAGAAGCGCCCGAGGAATGCCCGGCCTGCAAACATCCGCAGGCGTATTACGAGTTGTTAGCTGAAAATTATTGATGCACGAGCATAAACATCCAACCGCGAAGCCCTTTGGCGATAATGCCCGGGCTCTGATAATCGCGCTGGCGATCACGCTCCTGATGATGCTGGTGGAATGCGTCGGCGGTCTGATGAGCGGCAGCCTGGCGCTCCTGTCCGATGCCGGCCATATGTTGACCGATACCGGCGCGCTGGCTTTAGCCTTATTCGCCCTCTGGTTCTCCCAAAGACCGGCGACGACTGAAAAAACCTACGGTTTTTACCGTGTTGAGATACTGGCTGCATTACTTAACGGCGCCGGTTTGATCGCGATTGCCGGTTTTATCTTTTACGAAGCGGTGAAGCGGCTGTTTCTGCCCATTGCTGTCCAGGGGCCGCTGATGCTGGCGGTGGCGACCGTCGGCTTGGCCGCCAATCTGCTTGGCGCCTTTATCCTCTCGAAAGGGAGCCGGGGGAACTTGAATGTCCGGGCGGCGCTCTGGCACATGCTTTCAGACGCGCTGTCTTCTGTTGGCGTGATCCTCGGCGGACTGGTCATTATCCTGACCGGCGCTACCGCCGTTGACCCGATCATTAGTTTTGTTATCGGCCTGGTGATTTTGCGCGGCGCCTGGCTGCTAATCAAGGAGTCCGTTGATATCCTGCTGGAGGCGACACCTAAGGACATTTCCCATGCCGAGGTCGAAAAGGGCTTGAAGCAAGTTGCCGGCGTGCTGGATATACACGACCTTCATATCTGGACGATCGCCTCAGGCCGCCACGCGCTGTCAGCCCATGTGCTGGTCGCGGATACTATGGTGAGACAGTGCGGCGCGGTCTCTAAAGAACTGAAGAATATCCTTCGGGAGAAATTTGATATTGACCACGCCACCCTTGAGTTTGAATGTAAAAGCTGTCCGGAAGGTTTAATCTGTAAGATCGAAAAATGAGGTGAGGCATTATGGCAAAAGATCCGATCTGCGGCATGGAAGTTGATGAATCAAGCGGCCTGAAATTGACCTGGAATGGTCAGGACTATTATTTTTGCTCCGAACGCTGCCTAAATAAATTTATTGAGATAAATAAAATTACCGTTCCATGTGTTTCCTGCGCTGCGCCAACAACAAGCGCTTGGTGGACAAATAAAGTGCTTTTAATGTTGATAGCTTATTTGGCCGTATTCCTGCTGGGAGCCATCTGGACTAAGGTTGCGCCGCTCCGTGATTCACTGCTCATATATTTGCGCACGATCACCATACCGATCATTGTCGGCCTATTACTGGGCGGCATCATTGATTGGCTGGTGCCAAGTGAATATGTTTCGAAATTGCTGGCCAGCCGCCGGAAGAGGACGATAATCTATTCGGTCATAACCGGTTTCTTAATGTCAGCCTGCAGCCACGGGATACTGGCTTTGGCGATCCAGCTTTATAAAAAAGGAGCCTCGCCGCCGGCGGTAGTGGCTTTTCTCCTGGCCAGCCCTTGGGCCAATTTGCCTTTAACGATAATAATGTTCGGTTTTTTTGGGGTTAAAGCGTTTTTTGTGGTGATCGGCGCTGTGGCGGTGGCGTTAGTTACGGGCTATATTTTTATGGTCTTGGAAAAGAGGAACTTGATAGAGCATAATCCTAATACGATCGAAGTGGGCGAAGAATATTCGATCGCAAATGATGTTCGCCGGCGAATTAAAGCGGTCAGGATAAATTATGCAACCTTTATTAACGGGATCGGTTCAATTTGGCAGGGGAGTGTTGCTCTCGCCAATATGGTGCTCTGGTGGATCATGATCGGGGCTTTGCTGGCCAGTATAGCGGCGGCATATCTGCCGGCCGGTTTTATGCAGCACTATATGGGGCCAACGCTGCTGGGGATGATGATCACGCTTTTGCTGGCGACGATAATCGAGATCTGTTCGGAGGGTTCGGCGCCGCTCGCTTTCGAGATCTACCGGCAGACCGGGGCGATCGGGAACAGTTTTGTTTTTCTGATGGCCGGGGTAGTGACAGATTACACGGAGATCGGTCTGTTGTGGACGAATATCGGCTGGAAGACAGCCGTCTGGCTGCCGATCATTACTGTGCCCCAGGTGGTGGTTATCGGATTGGTTGCAAATCTGATCCTTAAATAATATACTTATGAAAGAAAAAGCCCCTCGACCCACTATGTTCGCTCGGGGCAGGGAGGTGAAATCGAATGATGGGAGGAATGTTGGGTAGTGTCTATTTAATGCTGCTTTTATACATAGCGATGCTTCTCGGTTTCGCTTATATTATTTGGATCTTGGCGAGCAAGGAGACAGGCGGGACAAAAATAGCCGGACAGATAATCGCGGGAACGATCACGGTTTTAGTCGTACTGATGGTCCTTTACGGGCTGGTCGCTCAGAACAGAATGCGCAGTGCGATGTCTGGCCCCGGTATGATGATGGAAGGGAAAAATTTTCAGGGGAAGACGATGACCAACCAGCAGATGAAAGAGATGATGCAAAAGTACATGAAAGAGCAGACGCAGAAAACGAGAAGATAAGTTCCTTCAGATGGTCCTCCCTGGAATCGCGCTTGCAGGGAGGACCTTGTTTTTTAGTCGGGAGGTGAAGAAAATGACAATTTCTTCTGTGTCGATCGAGGCAGGCTGCACAGCCTGCGGGCTTTGCGAACAGATCTGTCCTGATGTTTTTGAGGTGGCCGATACCGCCAAGGTGCGGTCGGGGGCTGATCTGGCTGAAACTGAAGAGCTGGTCAGGGAAGCGGCTGAAAGCTGCCCGGTGTCGTGCATTATTGTTTCATAAAATAAAATGACCCCTTATTATGCTATTTTATTGTCTTTAGCGGCGGGCTTTTCAACCGCGATCGGCGGCCTGGTAGCTTTTATGATCAAAAAGCCCAGCCCGCGGTTCCTGGCTGTGTCTCTCGGGTTTTCCGCCGGGGTCATGATCTTTGTCTCTTTTGTTGAACTGCTGCAGACAGGAATTATCGCGATCGGATTTGCTGCTGCCTGTCTGGCATTTTTTTCCGGCATGCTTATCATGTTTGTGATCGATTTTATGGTTCCCCATGAGTATATCGCTGAGCGGATAGAGGGGAATGGCTCGAATAAAAAGTTGGCAAAAACCGGCCTGCTTATCGCACTAGGTATTGCCATCCATAACCTGCCGGAGGGATTGGCGGTCTTTGCCGCAACAGTTCATAGCTTACCGCTGGGCATTGCCCTAGCAGTTGCCATTGCGGTCCACAACATCCCCGAAGGGATATCGGTGGCAATCCCGATATATGCCGCGACTCATGACCGGTTCAAGGCATTCTCCTGGTCGTTCTGGTCAGGTATGGTTGAGCCTTTGGGGGCAATTATTGCTGTTCTATTCTTAATGCCGTTCTTGAACCAAACCATAACCGGGGCGATGCTGGCTGTGGTAGCGGGCATAATGGTTTTTATCTCGATCGATGAGCTTCTTCCGGTGGCGCATTCATACGGGGAGGAGCATCAGAGTATCCTCGGCTTTGTTTCCGGCATGATCGTCATGGCCTTAAGCCTCTGGTTAGCTGGTCAGATCTAATGCAATTTCCGCTTGACAAGATACGATATACTATTATATAATCCATACTATTCCCATAGGAATAATAATATGAAAATGCCAATAAGAACTATTTACGGATTGCAGGCGCTGTTTGAGATCGCTCTGCATTCTAATATAGAAGGGGTTCCCAGCTCAGATATCGCTGAGGCCCAGAAAATACCGGTTAAATTTTTGGAGCAGATACTTTCTTCATTAAAAAAAGAAAAGCTGGTCAGAAGTTATCGGGGCAGAAAGGGGGGCTATATTCTCGGCCGGCTCCCCAAGGATATTTCTTTACTTGATGTTATCGAAGCGCTGGAAGGGCCGGTATTGCTGACGGGGGGAGGCAGGGCGGAAAACACGGTCAGGCAGATGTTGAAAGTGATCGAGTCCAAACTAATAGAAGAATTAAGAAGCGTTAACTTTGAAGAACTGATCAAAGAAAAGATAAAAAAGGAAAAGATTTCCTTGTATTCCATATGAATGAGGCCAAAATGAAGATTGCCAACAATATTCTTGAACTGATCGGGAATACGCCGCTCTTGCGATTGAACAAATTGACATTAGGCTGCACAGCGCAGGTTGCGGCCAAGCTGGAATATTTTAACCCCTGCGCTTCGGTCAAGGACCGGATCGGGATCGCTATGATCGCAGCGGCGGAGAACCTGGGGTTGTTAAATAATGAATCAACGATCATTGAGCCGACTTCCGGCAATACGGGGATCGCTCTGGCATTAGCCTGCGCGATTAAAGGTTATAAGTTAATATTGACGATGCCGGAAACGATGAGCCTGGAAAGAAGAAATCTCTTGAAAGCCTTAGGAGCGGAAATTGTCTTGACGGAAGGGATCAAAGGGATGAAGGGGGCGATCGAAAAAGCCGAGCAGCTGGTGAAAAAAGATAAGAACGCATTTATGCCGCAGCAATTCAAAAACCCGGCCAATCCCGAGATCCACCGGAAAACGACTGCTGAAGAGATATGGAAAGATACTGACGGCAAAGTTGATATTTTTGTCGCCGGGGTAGGGACTGGAGGGACTTTAACCGGGGTGGGAGAAGTTCTCAAAAAAAGGAACCCAAAAGTAAAAGTGGTTGCGGTAGAGCCGGCCGATTCCCCGGTCCTATCGGGCGGAAACTCCGGGCCTCACGCTATTCAGGGTATTGGCGCCGGTTTTGTGCCGGAAGTCCTGAACGTAAAAATAATCGATGAAATAATCCGGGTCAAGAATGAGACCGCGATGAACACGGCCAGGCGCCTGGCCAGGGAAGAGGGGATCCTGTGCGGGATCTCTTCAGGCGCAGCGGTGGCGGCAGCGGTTGAAGTCGCTGTTAGGCGGGAAAATTCAGGCAAATTGATAGTTGTGATCCTGCCGGATACGGGAGAAAGATATTTAAGCACGGAATTATTTCAAGAATAATCCTCACCCCTGCACCCCTCTCCATTTCATGGAGAGGGGAAATACTAAACGAATAGTAGAGGATTCCCTTCTCCACATAGTGGAGAAGGGAAAAGAAGGGATGAGGATAAAAGGGAGGAAGTATATGGCGAAGACAATAGCGGAAATAAATGAAAAGATAAAAAAGGGAGAGGCGGTGGTGGTCACGGCGGAAGAGATTATTGAGATCGTGGCGAAGAAAGGAGTAGGGCAGGCGGCGAAAGAGGTTGACGTTGTGACGACAGCAACCTTTGGGCCGATGTGCTCATCCGGCGCATATTTCAATTTTGGACACACGAAGCCTAAGATAAAAGCGGGCGGGGGCAAAGCTTACATTAATAATATCCCGGCTTTTACCGGTTGGGCGGCGGTTGACCTCTATATCGGCGCCACTGCCTTGCCCGATGACGACCCGAGGAATAAGATCCATCCGGGAGAATTTGCTTATGGCGGGAGCCATGTAATTGAAGAGCTGGTGGCGGGCAAAGATGTCCGACTGGAGATCGAAGCTTACGGGACCGATTGTTATCCGCGCAAGCATCTCGATACCTGGATCAACATTAAAGACCTGAACGAGGCGGTCCTGTTCAACGCACGGAATGCCTACCAAAATTATAATGTAGCGGTTAACCTGTCAAACAAGACGATCTACACCTATCTGGGAACATTAAAGCCTAACCTGGGCAATGCTAATTACTGCAGTGCTGGCCAGCTTTCACCTTTGCTTAACGATCCTTATTTGAAGACGATAGGCATTGGGACCAGGATCTGGCTCGGCGGCGGGATCGGCTATGTTGCCTGGCAAGGGACGCAGTTTAACCCGCATGCGCCGCGGCTGGATAACGGTGTTCCCAAACGGCCGGCGCAGACGCTGGCGGTTATCGGCGACCTGAAAGGGATGAGCCCGAAGTGGATCAAAGGGGTAAGCTTTGTCGGCTATGGCCCGACTTTAAATGTCGGCATTGGCGTCCCGATCCCGATCCTCAACGAAGAGATCATGAGATATGTTTCGGTCAAGGATGAGGATATCCAGTGTGCCGTGGTCGATTACAGCGAAGCCTACCCGCAGGGCAAACCGGACGTGCTGGGGGAAGTCAATTATGCCCAGCTTAAATCGGGGGAGATCGAAGTTAAGGGTAAGAAAGTCCCGACATCCGGCATTTCCAGCTATAAAAATGCCCGGGTGATCGCCGAGGAGCTGAAGCAGAAGATCAAGCAAGGCGAGTTTCTCCTGACCGAGAAGGTGGCGGACCTGCCAAG
>JAQTLJ010000053.1 GCA_028714935.1 Candidatus Margulisiibacteriota bacterium
GAACGAAACGGCGAAAGCTTTAATGTAATTGAAGATCGAGTGAACGGCGCTGTTCTGAAGATAATGCGCCATCCGGGGGCAATCCTGGCAGATCTTGAATTTAGAGTTAGGAGCGGCACAGCTTACTTCCGGATCATAAATGCAGGGCCGCCGGTTTACGCCCCGCAGGCTGATCTCTTCGCTGGCGAGGCTGGAATGCGTCTCTTCAATTTTAGCTATATCCATATCCATACCTATTATATATCGTTCAACCCCGCTAAAAATTTCATGCCTATACCCTAAACTATCCGCTTTTGCTATACTATTGGCCGATGGTATTAAGCGTTATCCATTCCATTTTCTTTTATCTAATAGTCGTTGTCAGCTATTGCATCGGCACGACGATCGCCTTTTGTTTTCTCCCTTTTGCCAAACGAAAAACAAAGGTTTTTCAAACCGCAGCGCATCTCTGGTCAAGGTTTCTGGTGTTTTGCTCCGGCGTTAGAGTGACAGTTTCCGGGCTCGAAAATATTCCCCGCAGTCAACCCGTTATCCTGGCAGCTAACCACCAAGGGGCGGCCGATATCCTGATCGTTCTGGCCTTCTTGCCGGTCGGCTTCCGTTTCGCCATAAAAAAAGAGCTTTTTAAGATCCCGATCTTTGGCTGGTACTTAAGAATGGCCGGCTATTTTTCCGTCGACCGGGAATTGGTCTTGAGCGCTTTTAAGATCGTAGAAAAGATCGTTGAGATCGTTGGGTCGGGCGAATCTGTCCTGATCTTTCCGGAAGGGACCAGGACCAGGACCGGGGAGCTCGGCAAATTCAAGCGCGGCAGCCTGCTGGCCGCCTTAAAATCGGGCGCACCGATCGTTCCGGTCGCCATTTCTGGCAGCTACAATATCATGCGCCGCGGCAGCTGGACCTTCTCTCCCTGCCCGGTCAAGCTCTCTATCGGCAAGCCGATCCAGATCAAGTCGGAAGAAGATTATGACAATAAAGTCGAAGAGGTCCGCGCCTCAATTGCCCGGATGCTGGAAGTTTGATATACTTTATTTATCATGAAGCTCAACGGTAAAGCGCGTATCCCCAAAAAACAAATCGATGATATCAACACCGATTACATTATCTCCGGCCGCTACAAGTTCAAGATCCAGGACCCCAGCGAGCTGGCCAAGCATGTCATGGAAGACCTTGACCCGGAGTTTTACGGCCGGGTCAGCAAAGGCGATTTTTTGGTCGCCGGCAAGAACTTCGGCTGCGGCTCTTCACGCGAGCAGGCCCCGCAGGCGATCAAATCTGCCGGGCTTTCCGCCGTCATCGCCAAATCCTACGCCCGGATCTTTTACCGGAATTGCTATAACCTGGGGCTGCCGGCCATTGAGGCCGACACCACCGGCATCAATGACGGGGATGAACTGGAAGTCGACCTGGACGCCGGTGTTATTAGGAATAAGACCAAAAACAAGGAATTTAAGATCGCCCCGCTGCCGGCAACCATGCAAACTCTTTTATCCGACGGCGGGCTGGTCGAGCACTTTAAGAAACATGGCGGATTCAAGATTTAAGCCGCTTGACCACCCTTCGGATATCGGCCTTATCGCCTTCGGCAAAGACAATAAGGAAATTTTTGCCAATGCCGCCTATGGCATGTTCTCGCTGATGGCCGACCTGGATCAAGTTGAACCCAGGCTAACGTTCAAGATCATGGCCAATGGGGAAGACCTTGAAACTTTGCTGATCAACTGGCTTAATGAGCTCATTTTTTATGAAGACAGCAAAAAGGTCTTATTGAAAAAATTCGAGATCAATAAATTGACGGACAAAAATATTGAGGCGAGCGTGCGCGGCGAGAAGATCGACCTGCAAAAACATGTCATCTTCCGGCCGATCAAGGCGGCGACCTACAACCAATTGCGGATCGATAAGAATCAAGCTAAAATAATCTTTGACGTTTAATAAGGAGGACTAAAATGAGCGATCTAGCGGCCATGATCAATCTGACGCTGGCTTTTATTTTTGGAGGGCTGATCGGTTTTGTCAGAGAAAAGGAAGGCAAGACTGCCGGGTTGAGGACCCACATATTAGTCAGCCTGGGCTCATGTCTGCTCATGATCCTTTCTGCCCAGATGCTCCAGCTTTCCGGCATGGCTGATCCCGGCCGGATCGCGGCTGGGCTCATCACCGGCATCGGTTTTATCGGCGCCGGCGCCATCGTCCAGGGGGGCGGGTCGGTCATGGGACTGACGACCGCGGCCTCACTCTGGGTAACGTCAGCGATCGGCATGGCCTGCGGTTCAGGCTATTATTTAGCGGCGACTTTTACGACCATATTAACGCTGTTTGTCCTGCAGTCGCTGCGCTGGCTGGAAAGCAAGATCATCAAATCGAAACCGCATATGGAAAAAGATTAAGTCGATGTATTACGATTCAACTTTTCTGCTGCTCATCCCCGCCCTGCTCCTGGCTTTCTACGCCCAGTGGAAAGTTAAAAGCACTTTTGAAAAATATTCCAAGGTCTCCTGCGCCAAAGGTTATTCCGGGGCCCAGGTCGCGCGCCATATCCTTGATGAAAACAATCTGCAAAATAGCGCGGTAGAACAGATCGCCGGGCAACTGACCGACCATTATGATCCCCGGGTCATGAAACTGCGCTTGTCCGACCCGGTCTATAACAGCAACTCGGTTGCCGCGCTCGGCGTGGCCGCCCACGAAGCCGGCCACGCTATCCAGGATGCTAAAGGCTATGTCCCGATCAAGCTCCGCAACGGGATGGTCCCGGCCGCGAACCTCGGCTCAACACTCGCCTTTCCGCTGTTCATACTCGGTATCTTCGCTGGCATTCCGCAGTTGATGGATATCGCAATAATTCTCTTTTCTCTGGCCCTCGCTTTCTCGGTCCTAACCCTCCCGGTCGAGTTTAACGCCAGCCGTCGAGCAATAAAAGTGCTCGCTGACGGTCATTTCCTGACAACAGAGGAACTGCCAAAGGCTAAGGCCGTCCTCAACGCCGCCGCCCTGACTTATGTTGCTTCGACCACCATGGCAGTCCTTAACCTGGTCCGCCTGCTGATGCTCCGCGGCCAAAGAGACTAGCCAGAAGACTCTTCTGCAATTCTCACCGGTTTATATCGATATATCTTTAGAAGCTATGGAACTTAGCCTAAAGATCGATAATCTTGGCCGATACGGTGCCAAAGGGATAAATATTAATTTTGGCCGGCGTAATAGTGCTTACGTGTACGGTCGAGGGCCTATTGCCAACTTGCTCAATTCACCCTTGAGCGAATTGACTGGCCAAAAATTTCTCCGCGCATTTATTGCTAGTTGCCGTCTGCCTTACGATTCGCTTGTTGGATTAGCTCGTGCGCAACGGGCGGGAATGGGGCTTTCTCTCGCCCCTGATATAAAGCAACTTGCTGCAACCCAGACGACCCCTATAATGATCAATAAGGTTTGGGATGAAATATTATCAAACGGGGTCCGGCTTCGCTTTGATTTACAACCTGGTTTGCCATACGTTGCCATGGTCATAAAAATTAAAGGGGCAGGCCGCCTGACCGAGACCCAAAGGGAGCTTGCCCATACAGCTGAACATCTTCTGGCCAGCCAAGGCTTGTTTTTTTCGGGCCAGATCAGTCTTGCAGAAACTATTTTTCAAGCGGTTTTTCAGCGTGAATTATTCCCCGAGCTATTTTCACAGGCTCTGAATTCGCTTTTTAATCCGACTTTTAATACTAGTACTCTTGAAAGGGAAATCGGTCGGATCATGATCGAAAGAGACAATTTTCGCTTCGCCCGTTTTTCCGATCTGCGCGCCGTGCCACACTGGCCCCAATTACTTGATCAGCTCCGAATTAAGCCCGAGTTCAAATCTTTTACCGTTTCTCAACTCAAGGGATTCGTTGATCGTCACTACCTTGGAGGCAATGCCGAGATCTATTTGAGCGGGGACTTTAATCCAATGCTTGCTAGAATGATCGCAGAAAAATCGGTCCCTTCAGGAAAATATGATGATCGGCCACCTCCATTTCACAATCATGCTGTCGCATACATCATTAAGTATATGGGCAATTTCTTCCCTCTTTCAATTATTGGCGGTGCTCAGCCCCTCCCCGCCAAAACCTCTGAATTGTTGTCTCTATTATTAATTCGCCAAATGCTCGGCCAGGGCGCTGGTTCCTGGTTGAACCAGGAATTAAGCGTGAAGCGTGGCCTGTGTTATGTATCAAATTGTGAATTAGAATCTGTTTCTAGACTAGCCTTTTTCAATATGTATCTTCAAACTAACGATCCAGCCAAGGCAGCCGAATCAATTGAAACCATCTTAGCAATGGTGCGCCAACTAAACGAGGCATTGTTCCCCAATAGCCGCCGCCTTAGCGAACAAAAAGAGAGTTTCAAGAATTACCTGATGACCAATCATTTCGCCGGTTGTTTTAGAGGAGAGGATCGGGTCTTTGACCTACTGCCCCCAATGACCCTGATCGAATTATTAAATTCAGTAGAAACTCTCTCGCTTGATGAAGTGCGATCGGTTGCTAGTGCTTTTATCAACCCTCAAGAATTGTCTTTGATTGCTTATCTTGATGAAAGAGGAATCGCTACTATATCCGGCAACGCTCATCCATGGCATGGCCGGGTCCACGTATTGGATAACAACCTGAACGAACAACGTGTGTCATAATTTAACTACGTTGCCTCGACCGCCATGGCGGTCCTCAACCTGGTCCGCCTGCTGATGCTCCGCGGCCAAAGAGACTAACCGGCTGAAATTTCCTCCTTCCCGCATCGATAACCGGGCATGACAGATAAACCTTCAGGGATCGGCAATATCTATCGAGGCGGCGGCAGGAATGGCTGGACCTTTGACCGCCTTTCCCGGGAACAAAGGATGGCGGCAGAATGGCTGGGCAGAAAAGACCCCCGATTGCTGCGCGAGCTTCTTTATCGCACTGCCCAGCTGACCAGGACGTACCACGGGTGCTATCTAATCGAACACATCCTGACCGCTGTCCAAGCCCTAAAGAACACGCCCGGCTTGCTCCGCCTGTTGTCTAATGCCACCGGTCAATACCGGATCGGGGACCACCGCCGCATCGCCAGGGAAGGAAATGAAATTATGGGTGCGGCGCACGAGATCCTGCGGCTGGGCCATTTGACCTCCGCTGATGATCCGGTCGACGTGATCAATTATGTTGAAGAACATGAGGGCGTTTCTACTGAAATGGACGGGATTTTAAGGTCAGGGGTTGCTCTGGAAATGAAAATGGCCACTTCAGGTTTGGCCGCGCTGACCGAAAAGCAGCAGGACCAGGCAAAACGGTATGCACAATTATTGAAAGCGGGAAAAATTGCCGGCGTTGCATACCACATCACGGCTCCTGATATCGGGCTGGAAGCGGTCAAATTCCTGCTCGAAACCATCCCCGGCGTGAAAATATATCGCTACCAATCGCTGATCACTGAAACCGGCCGAGTTGATGATTCGGCAATGGAAATCCGCTATCTCCCCGTCTCCTCCTTAAAAACCGTGGTAAAATAACAGCCTATGTTGATCCTGTTAGGGCCCACCGCCGCCGGCAAAACCAAGCTCGCGATCGAGCTGGCCAAAAAGCTTAACGGCGAGATTATTTCCGCTGATTCCATGCAGGTCTATCGCGGCATGGATGTTGGGACCGCTAAGCCAACCCTGGAAGAACGCCAGGGCCTCCCCCATCATCTGATCGACGTCCTTGACCCAGACGAACCCTGGACCGTTTCCGACTTCGTTGAACAAGCCAACAAATTAACTAAAGACATTGTCTTCCGCGGAAAAGTCCCGCTGATAGTTGGCGGCACCGGCCTTTACCTCTGGTCGCTGCTGGAAGGCTTTTCGTTCCCGATCGCGCCGGCGGACAAAGAGCTGCGTGCAAAACTGGAAAAAGAGCAACTGACAGCTCTCTACTCTCGACTTACGGCCATAGATCCGGCAGCCGCCGAGAAGATCCACCCCAACGACAAAAAGAGAATTATCCGCGCGCTGGAGGTTTATGAATTGACCGGACGGCCGATCTCCCATTCGCAGGCGACCCGCGACCCGGGACTCGTGACTCGCGACCAGCTCCTAATCGGCCTCAACCTTCCCCGCGAAGAGCTCTACTCCCGGATCGACCAGCGTGTCGATTCCATGATAGAAAAAGGCTTAATTGAGGAAGTCACAGGACTGCTGGCCAAAGGTTATTCAAAAGAGCTTCCCTCGTTCCAAGCTTTGGGCTACAAAGAAGCGGTTGAATACCTAGCTGGCAAATGGACAAAGGAACAGATGATCGCGGAATTAAAAAAGCGCACCCGCCACTTTGCCCGCCGCCAAATGACCTGGTTTAAACGGTTCAATAACGTCCGATGGTTTGAGCCGCCGATTGACAGTCGGGCAATTTTAGATTATATTAGTAGTATATGATCAGGTTGCGCCAAAAAGAAATTAAACGCCGCAGGAAAAGACGGAACGAAAAGCTCCGGGAAAAAGGGCTTTTCAAAAAAGTGATCAAGCAGGCCTCCGCTTAAATTAGTTCCGCAAATTTGTGAAATCCACGCCGGTTCTCTCCGAAATAGTCCTGATATGAGAACAACCCGGGTACTCGCTCCTCTGAAAACGGTCAAGTCAAAAGCGACCCTTTCGGCAGCCGAGCTGTCAAAGAATTTTGATACTGTGCCGGTCGGCTTGCACATCCTTTCAAGCCGGGGGATCATCCTCCGGGTTAATGCGACCGAAGCCGCCATGCTTGGTTATCCAATAAAAGCGCTGGTCGGCCGTTCTTTTCTTGATTTTATTGCCCCCGAGCAGCGCGACGATGCCTGGCAGAGATTTCAACAGAAACTGCGCGGCGTTAAAGTGGAAAAGAAGGTCGATCGCACTTATCTCACTAAGGATGGCCGCCGCATTTTTGTCACTTCGGAGGACCGTGTTCTAAAGGGGAAGGACAGAAGGATTTTAACCGCGCTGATCGACATTACGGAACTAAAAGCGCTGCATGAACAGTTAGGTGAACTGCAAAGAAGTAGGGAGATCGGGGAACTGGCGGCCGGTTTTTCCCATGAATTCAATAATCTTTTAAGCGCCATTCTGAACGCCACCACCGTGATCGCAAAAATGCTCAGCAGCGCCGATTTTACAAGCCCAGATAGCGCCGCCCTGCTCGATATTATCAAGGATTGCTGCCTGAGAGGGGCGCAGCTTAACCAAGGATTGATCTGTTTTGCCCGCAACACCGCCGACCCATTTTCCGGCCATGAAACTAGCCTGGGGAGCATTGTACGCGAGGCCGTGACCTTATTCGAAATAACTCTCAATACTACAGGCGTCACGGTAGAGTGCGCCCTGGAAGACGGCGTCGTTCACGGGAACGAAGCCGAACTCAACAGCGCCGTGCTCAATCTCCTGATCAACGCCCGCGATGCAATTCCCCGCTCAAGGCCGGGCGCGGTCAGGGTGGAGCTGAAAAAAGTCCAGCTGCGAAAAAAAATGAAAGCCGCGCAAGGCAACGTGCTGGCGCCGGGTGAATATTTAAGGCTCTCGGTCTCTGACAACGGCAATGGCATACCAAAAGAGATAAGAGGCAAGGTCTTTACCCCCTTCTTTAGCACCAAAGATCCGGTCGCGCACCACGGCCTGGGCCTATCAATGATCTATGGCATACTCATAAGACACAAAGGCGGTATTACTCTGGAGACCAAAGAAGACGTAGGCACGACCTTTAACCTTTTTATTCCCTCCGTTCTGTGCTAACATATTTATATGGATCTTGGCTCACGCATAGATTTCCATATTCATTCCATCTTCAGCGACGGCCTGCTCCTGCCGGCAGCTCTTGCTTACGAAGCAGCCGCACGCGGTCACTCCGCCATTGCCATCTCCGACCATGTTGATGCCTCAAACCTTGAAGAGGTCTTGTTTGGCCTGACCAAATTTGTCAAAGCGCTGGGGGATAAGCTCCCGATCAAGGTGTTTCCCGGCGTCGAGATCAGCTATTTACCGCCCAAATTGATAGAGAAGTACGCGCGCAAAGCCAGGGATTTGGGAGCAAAAGTCATTATTGTCCACGGG
>JAQTLJ010000054.1:0-6615 GCA_028714935.1 Candidatus Margulisiibacteriota bacterium
TTCGGAGCGGACCACGCCAACGTCCAGCCGCATTCGGGCTCCCAGGCCAATATTGCTGCTTACCTCGCCTTTATGAGCGCCGGCGACCATGTCATGGGGCTGGACCTCTCCCACGGCGGACACTTGACCCATGGCAGCCCGGTCAACGCTTCCGGCATTCTCTTTAAGTTCAGTTCCTATGGCGTGCGGCAGGATGCCGAGACGATCGATTATGATGCTTTAAGGGCGGCCGCTAAAGAATATAAACCGAAAATGATCGTGACCGGAGCGACTGCTTATCCGCGCGTCATCGATTTCCCTAAATTCAGAGAGATCTGCGATGAAGTCGGCGCCGTTTTAATGGTCGATATCGCCCACATTGCCGGTTTAGTCGCCACCGGACTCCATCCGTCACCCGTACCGGTTTCTGAAGTTGTTACCTCCACAACGCATAAAACCCTGCGCGGCCCGCGCTCGGGTCTTATATTATGTAAAGAAGCTTATGCCAAACAGATCGACAAAGCGGTCTTCCCCGGCACGCAGGGTGGGCCGCTCGAGCATATTATCGCGGCCAAGGCGATCTGCTTCAAAGAAGCGATGACGCCGGAGTTCAAGAAGTACCAGGAACAGATTGTAAAGAACGCTAAAGCATTGGCTGAAGGCTTGCTCAAGAACGGCTTCCGGCTGGTTTCCGGCGGGACCGATACCCACCTGGTCCTGGTCGACCTGCGCGCCAAGAAGATCAACGGCAAGGTTGCCGAAACCGTCCTCGATGAGGTCGGCATCACGGTCAATAAAAATACGATCCCGTTCGACCCGGAAAAACCATTTGTCACCTCCGGCATCAGGATCGGGACGCCGGCACTAACGACCAGAGGGATGAAAGAAGCGGAGATGAAAACGATCGCCGACCTGATCGGTAAAGCCTTGAGCGCGCCGGAAGACAACAAGGTTAAACTGGAAGTTAAAGGCAAGGTTAGCGAACTTTGTAAACAGTTCCCGCTGTATTGATCCTTACCCCCCCTTTTGGGGCTAGCAGGTGAGGGCTTTTTCTGCTAAAATAGAAAAACTGTGATCGAACTAGTTAACGTATCAAAATCATATCCGAACGGCATTGACGTTCTTTTTAATATCAGCCTGAATATCGGCAAGGAAGAGTTCGTTTTCCTGGTCGGGTCCTCCGGGGCGGGCAAAACCACGCTGTTAAAACTGCTCTATCGCGATGAAACCCCGACTTCGGGCAAGGTCATTGTTGACCGGGTCAATGTCGCCGAGCTCGACTCCAGCCAGGTGCCGTACCTGCGGCGCAATATCGGCGTCGTCTTCCAGGATTATAAACTCCTGCCCAAGCGGACGGTTTTTGAGAACGTCGCCTTCGCCTTGAGAGTGACCGGAGCGCCCCGTTCGACCATCAGGCGCAAGGTCATGCAGGCGCTGGAATTGGTCGGCATGCTGCGCCGGGCGAACGCTTTTCCCGAAGAGCTCTCCGGCGGGGAAAAACAACGGGCCTGTATCGCCCGGGCGATCGTTAACAACCCGCCGATCCTCCTGGCGGACGAGCCGACCGGGAACCTTGACCCGACCACTTCCTGGGATATCATTCAATTGCTTGATAAGATCAATAAAAGGAACACCACGGTCATGATGGCCACCCATAATAAAAGTATCGTTGATGATATGAAGCGCCGGGTCGTGGCGATCGAGAACGGACGGATCGTCAGGGACCAGCTCCTCGGAGGATATAATGTTTAGCAATATCGAGTTTTTCCTGTTCGAGGCGTTCCGGTCGTTCCAGCGGGGAGCGTTAATGTGCTTTGTCGCCATCGGCACGATCACTGTGTCCCTGGTCATTTTCGGCCTGTTCCTGCTTTTGGTCATTAACCTCGGGAACATAATCGGTTCTGTTTCATCCAAGATCGACCTGGCCGCTTATGTGGAAAAAGACCTGTCGCTGGAATCGGCCGGCGCGCTCCAGCTTGAGCTCTCGCGTATCCCCGGCGTCGTTAAAGTAGATTTTATTTCCCGGACCGAAGCCTGGAAAAAATTCCAGGAGGAGTACGGCGACACTTTGGCGCTGGACGAGATCATCGCGGGCAATCCGCTGCCGCATACGTTCAATATTAAAGTGCGGACGCCGGAGATCCTGCCGATGGTGGCGAAGCGGATCTCTGAGATGGATAATATCGATGAAGTGCGCTACAGCGGCCAGTTCATCGAACAGGTCCGTTCGCTGATCGACGCGGTCAGGATCGGCGGGGCGGCGCTGGTCGTCCTGATCTCCTTTGCGACGCTGCTGATCGTGGTCAATACCATTCGCCTGACCGTCCTGGCCAGAGAAACGGATATCTATATCATGAAGCTGGTGGGGGCGACCAATACATTCGTTAAATGGCCGTTTATTATCGAAGGGGTAATACTGGGGATCCTGGGCGGGTTATCTTCGTTTTTGATCCTTAAATTTTCCTATGACGCGATCATTGCGCGGATCGCGGTCGCGCTCCCGTTCGTTCCTTTGGTGGCGGACCAGAGACTGCTGGCGTTGGTCTATCTGGTCATGGTACTGGGTGGGACGGCCCTGGGTATGATCGGGGCCTATATTTCGGTTTCTAAAGTCTTGAAAGCGGAGGGATAAAATGCTGACATTTTTAAGGAAAAAGATGAAAACGATCATGATCGTGGTGGTAGTGCTGTTCGCGGCTTCAATGTTCTACGGGATAGGTATGACCCGGGGGAGCTGGAAAGGGATGGGGGACGATGCCTCAAAATCATTGGCCAAGGTTAATGGGAAGGAGCTCGATCCGGCCAGGTTCCGTGAAATATTGAGCCGGATCGGCCGCCAGTTCGGGGATAATATCTCGCCCCAGGACATGGCCTTTGTCCAAAATTTAGCGCTGGGGCAAACGATCGATTTTACCCTGATGCTGGAAGAAGCAAAGAGAAAAACCCGGGTGTCAAACCAGGAACTTGATATGGCGATCGACAGCATTATGAAACAGCAGAATATACCGTCGAAAAGGGAGCTGGAGAACGCCTTGAAGCGGATGGGGATGAGCCTGTCGGCGTTCAAGAATTTGATCAAGGACGAGATCCTGGTCCAGAAAATGGTCAGCCGCGTCAGGGAAGGGGTCGTGGTCACGCCGGATGATCTGAGGGAAATAAAAGCGAGCCATATTTTAGTCAGCAATGAAGCGCTGGCCAAAGACTTGCTGGCCAGGGTCAATAAAGGTGAAGATCTTGCCGCCCTGGCACAGAAGTATTCTATTGACACGGGTTCAGCCGGCAAAGGCGGCGACCTTGGCTATTTTACGACCGGGATGATGGTCGAACCGTTCGAAAAAGCGGTGTTTAGCCTGAAGATCGGACAAGTAAGCGGGATCGTTAAGACTTCTTTTGGTTACCATGTTATTAAAGTCACTGATTCGCGTCTCCGGAAATTCCCCGGCAACGAAAAGGATATTGAAAAAGCGGCCCGCCTGGAAAAACAAGAAAAGACTTTCCGCCGGTGGTATTCGGAGATCAGGGGCAAAGCCAAGATCGAGATCATTAATCCGGCGCTTAGAGCCAATGATCTGAGATTCCGGGGACAATTACTGGAAGCGATCGCTGAGTATAAGAAAGCGATCGCCGGCGAACCGGGCAATCCCTTTTTCCACCTTTTCCTGGGAGATACTTATATGACCATCGGCCGCAGCGAATTGGCGATCTCCGAGTATGAAGCGGCGATCAGCATGGCCGGCGGTAATCCCGACTTTTATCTCGTGCTGGCGAAGGCTTACGAGAAAGCCGGCAAGAAAGACCTGGCGGTCCAGCAGTACCGACGCGCTTCGCTGGTCGCAGGCGATAATAAAGCGATGCACCAGCGCTTGCTCAAGCTTTTTGAGCAGGCCAAGCTGTACGGAGAGGTTAGCAAGGAAAAAGCCGAGATCGCTAGGATCGAGAAGAAGGAGAAGTTTGAGAAGTCGCTCCAGGGCCAATAAGGTCTTCTCCGGCCCCGAGGATCAGTTTGACGTCGCTGTCCGACCGCCCTTCGACGTAGACCCGCAGCAGCGGTTCTGTCCCGGAAGCGCGGAACAAGATCCAGCTTTCATCCTCAAAATTGAATTTTAACCCGTCAAGGGTCTCGATCTTACTGATCTTCTTGCCGGCAAATTTATCCGGCGGCGATTTTTTCAGGTCAGCCACGATCTGCTGGGCTTTTTCTGTGTGAATATCAGCCCGATCATAATAATAGTAACCATGCTCGCTCATGATATTATCGAGTATTGCGGCCAGCGTCTTCTTTTCGTAAGCCATCAGCTCAAAAAGCATCAGCCCGGCCAGGACGCCGTCGCGCTCCGGGATAAAGCCTTTGAGCCCCATGCCGCCTGAGTCTTCGCCGCCCATGACAATGTCTTCTTTAAGCATCAGGTCAGCGACATATTTAAAGCCGAACGGAGTAACGTGCAGCTTGCGGCCGTATTGTTTACAGAGTTTGTCGATTAAATTAGTAAGGTTGAAGGTTTTAACCACGTTGCCCGAAAGCTTGCGGTGGGTGATCAAATGATGGAGGAGCAGGGTAAAGACATTGTGGGTGTTCAAGAACCGGCCTGAGCCGTCAATGGCCGCCAGACGGTCCGCGTCGCCGTCAAGCACGACGCAGGCGGTCAGTTCGGAGGAATATTTCAAGGCGGTTTCTTTGACGAACGAAATGGACTCTTCCAAATTCACCGGCAGCGGTTCGGGATTGATCCCCCCGAACAGCGGATCGCGGCTCCCCCTGGTTTCAATGACCGGAAGCCCGAATTCCGCAAAATAGCCGGCACCACTGCCGTACATCGGATCGATGACCATTTTAAGCTGGTGGGTTTTGAGCAGATCAAGATCGATGAATGAGCTGATCTTTGCCAGATAGGGCGGGCGGGGGTTGAAGATCGTGATGTTTTTGCTGGAAGGGTTAATGCGCAGGGTATCCGAAAGTTTATTTTCGACCGCTTTGGTCGTCTCGGGAAAAGCTGAACCGCCGAACTCCTCCTTGATCTTAAAACCGTTCCAGATCGGCGGGTTATGCGAGGCGGTGATCATAATGCCAGCAGCCAGCCCCAGGTTTTTGACTGTATAAGAGACGACCGGGGAGGGGACGGCTTTATCTGTCAGGAGCGTTTTGAGGCCGGCGCCCGAACAAATCTCTGCCGCCGCCCTGGCAAATGTTTCGGACTGGAAGCGGTTATCATAACCGACGACAACACCTTTGGCCGGCGTTCCCTTTTCCTTAAGATGATCGACCAGCGCCTGGGTTACCAGACGCAGGTTGTCAAAGGTGAAGTCCTCGGCGATCCTGGCCCGCCAGCCGTCAGTCCCGAATTTAATCTGACTCATCGATGATTATGCTCTCTCCTTCTTCACTGGCCTCAAACTCGTAAAGCTCGTCGCCCGGTTTATGGATGTCACAGGTGTCTTTGGGGACAGCCCTGTTCCAGAGTGTGACCGTCAGCTGTTCTTTGGGCGGGCAGTTTTCTCCGGCTAGCTTGCCCGAAGTGACGCAGATCCTAACAGTCGACAACCCTTCCGGTTTCGGGAAATCAAGGATCGGATCTCCAGCCAGGGCCTTGAGGTTGTACTCTTTCCAAATGCGCGGGCCGACAGCGACTTCCGCCACGCCTTTCATCGACGCATTATTATCGTTGCCGATCCAGACGCCGGTCACTAGCTGGGGGACAAAACCGACGAACCAGGCATCGCGGAAGTGTTCGGTCGTCCCGGTTTTAGCGGCAGCTGGGCGGCCGATCTGGCCGCGCACGCCGGTCCCGCGGGTCAGCACTCCCCGCATCATATAAACCATGACCGCGGCGATATTTTCATCAAGGGCGCGGTTCTCTTTGATCACATGTTTGTAAAGTGTAACGCCGTCCCGATTCTCGATCTTGGTGAAAGCGGTCGGCGGGACCCATAAACCGGTATTGGCAAAAGTGCCAAAAGCGGAGGTGAGCTCTAAAACCGATAATTCCGAGACGCCAAGAGTCAGGGCTAAGCCCGGTTCAAGATGGCTGCTGATCCCCATCCGGCGGGCGACATCAATAGCAGAATTGATGCCGACTCGCTCCAGCAGTTTGATCGCCGGGATATTTAAGGATTTTTCCAGCGCATACTGCAGCGTGACCGCGCCCCGGAATCTCAGGTCAAAATTCTTGGGGGACCAGGTGCCGCGCGGGTTCCACCTGTTGGGATAAACATCAAAAGTCGTCGGGCTGTCGACAATGATCTCTCCAGGGGAGATCCCCTGTTCCATGGCGGCGGTGTAAACAAAAGGCTTGAAGGCAGAGCCGGGCTGACGTTTAGCCTGAGTTGCCCGGTTGAATTTACTGTCAAAAAAATCGACCCCGCCGACCAGCGCTTCAATATAGCCGGTCCGGGGGTCAATGGAAACGAGCGCCGCCTGGGAAAAGTTGAACTTTTTCCCTTCTGCGGAGACGAATCTGGTAATAACTTCTTCCGCCGCCGTCTGTTTGGCGGTGTCCAGGGTCGTATAAACCCGGAGGCCTCCGTGGTAAACGGTGTCTTCGCCATATTTGTCCAGCAATTCCTTCAAGACAAGACTGATGAAGTAGGGCGCGACTTCGCCGTAGTGTTTCAGGTTTTTCGGGGAAAATTCCAGCGCTT
>JAQTLJ010000054.1:6625-8046 GCA_028714935.1 Candidatus Margulisiibacteriota bacterium
CGCGGATCAGGCCGCCGATCAGCGCCGATTCGGCCAGATCAAGGTCCGACGCGCGCTTGCCAAAGTAAAGATTGGCGGCCGATTCGACCCCGTAAGCATTATGCCCGAAATAAACCTGGTTCAGATAAAGCTCCAGTATCTCTTCCTTGGTATATCTTCTTTCGATCTGCATAGCCAGGATCACTTCGGCCAGTTTTCTGGCAATGGTCTTTTGGCGGGTCAGGAACAGGTTCCTGGCCAGCTGCTGGGTGATGGTGCTGCCGCCTTCAACCACGCGCCCGTAAATGAAGTTCTTGACCCCGGCCCTCAAGATGCCGTAGAAGTCGAAGCCGTGATGGAAATAGAACCTGGGATCTTCGGTCGCGATGATCGCCTTTTGCAGAAAAGGCGAGATCTTGGACAGGGGGACGACCTGGCGGTTCTCTTCCTGGTGGAGGCGGGCTAAAACTTTCCCGTCGGAGGAAAAGATCAGGGTGGTTTCGCTCGGGATGTACGAATTGATGGATTCCACGTCCGGCAGCTGGCGGATGATCTGCAGGGACAAACCGGCAAAGCACGCCAGAAAAATAAACAGGGCGATCAAGGCCCATTTGCTTAGCGGCAAAGTTTTTCTTTTTGCTCTTGCCATACAGTGGCGAATTATACCATTTTTCAGCAGCCTTGATAAGGCTTCAGTGGATATGGTAGAATCAACTTCAGGAGGATTATGACCATGAAAATTTTGGTGATCCACGGTCCCAATCTGGACCTTTTAGGTCAGAGAGAGATCGATATTTACGGGAAATTTACGCTGGCGGAGATCGATGCCGCCTTGCAGAAGCTGGGGCAGGAATTGAAAGTCGAAGTCAAGGCTGTCCAGCTGGCTGGGGAAGGGGAGATCTGCAAGCAGATCGGCGCCGCCGGCCAAGAGTATGCCGCGATCATCATCAATCCGGCGGCTTACACTCATTATAGCGTGGCGATCAGGGATGCCGTGGCCGGCTGCCAGATCCCGGTCATTGAAGTCCATATCTCGAATATCTATGCCCGGGAGGAATTCCGCCATAAATCGGTGATCGCGCCGGTTGCGGTCGGCCAGGTCTCCGGTTTCGGCATGAATAGTTACTTGTTAGGTTTACGGGCGGCAGTCGATCTGCTCAAGAAATAATGAACCCCGCGCAGCAGAAGGCCATCGGGATCGCCTGCGAGGTGATGCGTTCGCTCTGCATTAAAGCCGGGCAAACAGAGGCAGAGATCGCTGATTGGATCAAGCACGAAATAAGCTTGCGTAACGCTAAGCCGTCATTTGAGCTTATTGTCGCTTCCGGTAAAAGATCGGTCGACCCGCACGCCAGGCCGAGCCATAAAAGGGTCAGGAATGGCGAACAGGTGGTAGTTGACCTCGGAGCAAGATATAAGGGATATTGTTCGGATCTCACCAG
>JAQTLJ010000055.1 GCA_028714935.1 Candidatus Margulisiibacteriota bacterium
AGCCAGCCAGCGAACCGATCAGGGTTTTTTTAAGCCTTTCCCTGTTTGGCTTTGATCTTTCAATCACCTCGGCTGTGATAACGATCTGGACAGCGGCGGCGATTATTTTTTTGATAACGTTTCTCGCCACCCGCCGGCCGTCAATTGTTCCGGGCAAACTGCAGAATTTTCTTGAGTTGCTCTATGAGGTTTTTGAGCAGCAAACCAAAGATTTTTTAAAAGAGGAATCTGATAAGTGGCTGCCGTTTGTTTTTACGATCTTCAGTTTTATTCTGGTCAGCAATCTTTTGGGCTTGATCCCCAATGTTTATGTGATCACCTCCAACATAAATGTGACGGCGACTTTAGCCGCGCTGGTCTTTTTGATCTACAATCTGGCCGGGATCAAGGAACACGGCCTGGGCGGCTACTTTAAAGCTTTTATCCCGAAAGGGGTGCCGATCTTCATCGCTCCGCTGTTATTTGTGATCGAGATCTTTGGCCAGCTGGCGCGGCCTTTTTCGCTGGCCATCCGCCTGTTCGCCAATATGACCGCCGGCCACCTGGTAGCGTTCACCATCTTATCCCTGATCTTTGTTTTTAAAAATATCTGGATCGCCGGTTTTCCGCTGCTGGGGAGAGTGGCGATCAGCCTGTTCGAGGTCTTTGTCGCTTTAATCCAGGCTTATGTGTTCGCCTATCTGGCGGCGCTTTATATTGGACTGGCGATTAACGAAGAAACCTAAATAAAAGGAGGGAAGAATAATGCTGGCATATCTTTCGGCAGGGATCGTTCTGGGGATCGTTGGGTTCGCGGCCGCGTTTGGCATCAGCCATATCGGTGCGAAATCGGTTGAAAGCATGGCTCGTCAGCCGGAGGCGATACCCGACATCAGGATCGCCATGATCATTGCGATTGCGTTCGTAGAGTCGATTGCGCTTTATGCGCTGGTCATCGCCTTCATGCTCTTGGCCAAGTAAAAAGGAAGGGAAAATATGTTTGAGATTGATACCGGATTGATCTTTTGGACAGCGCTCTCTTTTTTGATCCTGCTGGCCCTGCTGTACAAGCTGGTCTTTCCGCCGCTGCAGCGGATCCTCGGCGAACGCCGCCAGGCGATCGAAGGCGGGTTGGCCAGGGCGAAAAAAGCGCAGGAAGAGGCGGAGGACCTGCTGAAAAAGTATCAAACGCAGCTCGCAGAGGCGGAAAGAACTACCGCTTCAATTTTGGAAGACGCCCGCCGCAAATCGCAAAATCTGCGCGATGAGACGTTAAAGACCGCGCAGAAGGAAGCGTACGAAGTGCTGGAGAATACCAGAAAGGATATCGATCTTTATAAAGAGAAAGCGCTGACCGATCTCAAAGCCGATATTGCCAGGATCATAGTGGAAGTAACTGGCCGTCTGGTCAAAAAAACGCTGAAGCCAGAAGATCATGCCAAGCTGATCGAGTCATCGATCGAGGAGCTGGAAAAGCATGCGCCGGGGTAAATTTGAGCTGAATTACGAACAGGTTTACCGTGACGCCAAAGGGCAAGGAGCGGAGTTGCAGCTTGAGGATGAACTGTACAGTTTTTCCCGGCTGATCCGCGAGCATTACGAGTTCAAGCTTTTTCTGGAAGACCCGCGACTTGCGGCGGAATATAAAAAAGGAAAACTGAAGGAGTTGTGTCCTCCCGGCACCACGAACAATTTCTTTTCCGTCGTTACTATGCTGATCGACCATGGCCGTGAAGAATTGATCGAGGAGCTATCCAAAAATTTTACGAGGAGACTGTTTCAGGACGAGGGAGTTTTGTTCGGAGAGGTCTCTAGCGTTGCCGCGGTGCCGGTAAAAGCGCAAGCGCGCCTGCAGTCGATCATGAGCAGGGTTGCTGGCGCGCCGGTCAAGCTGCGGTACAATTTTGATCCGGAATTATTGGGCGGGCTATCCGTAAAGTTCATCAACGGCAAGATGTGGGACGCCAGCCTCAGGCGTGAGCTGGCCGACCTGCGTTCAGCGATAGTTAAGTAAGGGGAGTCGGATGGTTGATTTTCTTAATGTTGAAAAAGTTTTAAAAGAAATAAAGCAGGACATTGCCGCTTTCCGGGCCGAGATCAAAGCAGGCGAGGTTGGGTTGGTCACCGAATCGGGCGACGGGATCGCCCGGATCACCGGCCTGCCGGGCGCCATGTCCGGTGAAATGATCGAATTTTCCACCGGCGTCTACGGACTGGTCTTCAATCTTGAACTGGAAGAAGTTATTTGCGTCCTGCTGGGGGCTCATACAGCGGTGGTTGAAGGGGACACTGCCAGCTGCACTGGCCGGATCATGTCGGTGCCGGTCGGCAACAAGCTCTTGGGCAGAGTGGTCAACGCCCTGGGGCAGCCGATCGATGGCAAAGGAAAGATCGAAACCGACCGGTTTCGGCCGGTTGAACTGCCGGCGCCGGCGGTGATCGACCGCTTGCCGGTAGATAAACCGCTGCAGACCGGCTACAAGCTGATCGACGCGCTGATCCCGATCGGCCGCGGCCAGCGGGAGCTGATCATCGGCGACCGGTCTTCGGGGAAAACCGCGATCGTGGTCGACACGATCATCAACCAGAAAGGGAAAGATGTTATCTGCGTCTACGTTGCGATCGGACAAAAATCATCCAGTATCGTTTCGCTGGTGAGCAGGCTCGAAGCGGCGGGCGCGCTTGATTATACGATCGTAGTTGATGCCCCGGCTGCTGATCCGGCTTCGCTCCAGTATCTGGCGCCTTTTGCCGGCTGCGCCATGGCGGAAGAATTTATGTACTCCGGCAAGGACGCCCTGATCATCTATGACGACCTGACAAAACACGCAGCCGCCTACCGGATGCTTTCTCTGCTCTTGCGGCGCCCGCCGGGGCGTGAAGCTTATCCCGGGGACGTTTTCTATCTCCACTCGCGGTTATTGGAAAGAGCGGCGCGCTTGAGCCCGCAAAAGGGGGGCGGATCGCTGACCGCGCTCCCCCTGATCGAGACCCAGATGGGCGACATTTCGGCTTATATCCCGACCAACGTGATCTCGATCACCGACGGGCAGATCTTCTTGGATACTGACCTGTTCAATGCCGGCATCCGCCCGGCGGTCAATGCCGGCACTTCGGTCTCCCGGGTCGGCGGTAAAGCCCAGATCAGCGCGATGCGGCGGCTTTCTTCCCACCTGCGGATCGACATGGCGCAGTTCCGCGAAAAGCAGGCGTTTGCGCTTTTCTCCACCGAGCTTGACAAAGAAACGAAGGTCCAGCTGCAGCGCGGCCGGATCCTAACGGAGATCATGAAACAGGTTAATTACCAGCCGATGCCGGTGGCCGAGCAGGTCGTCATCCTCTATCTGGCGACGAATGGATTTTTAGACAGCCTGGAGCCGGAACGCATCAAGCTTTTTGAGAGCCGTTTCCTTAATTATTTGCAGACAGAGAGCCCGGAGATTATCTCTGAAGTTGAAACCACCGCTGATTTCAGCCCGGACTGGGAGCAGAAATTAGGCCGTGCGGTCCTGGCCTTCAAGGAAAAATTCAAATATGTCTAAAGTTATTCAACTGCGCCGGAAACTGGCCAGCATCGGCCAGATCAATAAGATGACCGAAGCGATGCAGGTGGTGGCGGTAGCACAGCTAAAAAAGGTCCAGATGCGGCAGAAAGCCGCCTGGCACTATCGGCTGGAATATGAACGTTTAGCCGGACGGCTGGGATCTCAGGCGGCCCCTGCCGCTGAAAAAGTCCGGCCGGTCCAACTGATATATTTACTGGCTTCAGAACGGGGGTTCTGCGGCAGTTTTAATGAAAGCCTGGTCAATAAAGCGCGAGAATACAGCGGCGCAGAATTTATCGTCATTGGGAACAAAGGCTGCGAGGCGGCCAGGGAGGCCGGCCTGGGAAACGTCAGGAGCCAGATTAAAACTGAATGGGGGATGAATTTTGAGGCAATCGCCGGCAAGGCAATGGAAGCTTACGATCTTTACCGCAGCGGCCAGGTCAGGGAAATCCATTTATTGTTCAATGAGTTCAGATCAATGCTTTTCCAGGCACCGCGCCTGGCCCAGGCGTTGCCTTTCGATTTTACAGAAGCAATGAACCTGTCGGACAGCTATATTTTTGAACCGGCGCTTGAGGAGATCAGGCAAACAGTTGAATTGAATTATCTTAAAGCTTTATTTTATGACGCTTTTATGCAGACGAGGCTGGGCGAAGTGGCGGCGCGGCTGATGACCATGCGCGGGGCGGCGGACAATTCCGCAGAGATGATGGATGAACTGAAGATCAAATTGAATAAGGCGCGGCAGGCGATGATCACCGGTGAATTGTCGGAGATACTCAGTTCTTTTGAGATCTTAGCGGAGGAAGAATAAATCATGGCCGAAAATGTCGGACGGGTAGAGCAAGTAATCGGGCCTATTGTGGATATCCAGTTCCATCCTTTGCATGTCCCGCGGATCCGCAACGCGCTGGAGATCAGGCAGGGAGATAAAAAGATCATTGCCGAGTCGGCGATGCAGCTGGCAGGCAACATTGTCAGGGCGGTGGCGTTCCAGCCGACCGACGGCCTGATGCGCGGCGCCGAAGTGATCGATCTCGGTAAGACGCTCAGCGTGCTGGTCGGCAAGCAGGCGCTGGGCCGGATGTTCGATGTTTTGGGCAATACGATCGACGGCGGAGAACCGCTGGCTGAGCTGGAGCGGCTGCCGATCCGCCGGGATCCGCCGCCGTTCGAAGAGATCGTCTCCAAGAACGAGGTGTTTGTCACCGGGATAAAAGTTGTTGACCTACTGGCCCCATATCTCAAGGGCGGCAAGATCGGATTGTTTGGCGGGGCGGGTGTCGGGAAAACGGTCATTATCATGGAATTGATCCACAATATGGCCAAACAGCACGGCGGCATTTCTGTTTTTGCGGGTGTTGGGGAAAGGACGAGGGAAGGGAATGATCTGTGGCTGGAAATGAAAAAGTCCGGCGTTTTGGACAAGACCGTGCTCGTCTTCGGCCAGATGTCGGAACTTCCCGGCGCGCGCCAGATCGCCGGCTTGACCGGCTTGACCCACGCCGAATATTTCCGCGACGAAGAAAAACAGGATGTCCTCTTTTTTATTGATAACATTTTCCGTTTTGTCCAGGCCGGCGCGGAAGTCTCGACCCTCTTGGGCCGTATGCCATCGGCGGTCGGTTACCAGCCGACCCTGCAGGCGGAGATGGGTCGTTTCCAGGAAAGGATCGTTTCGACGCGCAAAGGTTTTATTACCTCAATTCAGGCGGTTTATGTTCCGGCCGATGATATTACCGACCCGGCTTCGGCGGTGACCTTTGCCCATCTTGACGCGACTACCGTCCTTTCCCGCCAGATCGTAGAGATCGGCATTTATCCGGCGGTCGATCCGCTGGCTTCGACCTCGAAGATCCTGGAGCCGCAGACGATCGGCGAGGAGCATTATAATGTCGCGCGCGGCGTGCAGAAAGTCCTGCAGAGATATAAGGAACTGAGCGATATTATTGCTATCCTTGGGACATCAGAACTGCCGGAAGAAGATAAAGTGATCGTCGGCCGCGCCCGCAAGATCCAGCGCTTTTTGTCACAGCCGTTCTCTGTCGCCGAAACCTTTACCGGACTGCCGGGGAAGTTTGTCGAGCTTAAGGATACGATCAAAGGGTTCAAAGAGATCCTGGAAGGGAAATATGATAATCTGCCGGAACAGGTTTTCTACATGACCGGCACGATCGAAGATGTTCTGGAGAAAGTCAAGAAAGGGAGGTCCGCCTGATGTCAACATTCATACTGGAGATCTTGACGCCGGATAAGCTGCTGTTCCAGGGCAGAGCCAGCGCCTTGAGCGTTAAAGCGGTTGACGGCTGGCTGCAGGTCCTGCCGCGGCACGCGAACTACATGAATCTGCTAACAGCCGGCGAACTTCGTTTGCAGACCGAAGACGATACCCGCCTGAAGATTCAACATGGCGGAGGGGTGCTTGAGGTTTCAAAGGAGAAGGTTTCGGTCCTAGTGTCTTAGCCTCTTTTCCAGCGCTTTCAGTTCTACCCACATCTCTTTTGGCAGGTCTTTGCCGAAGGTTTTAAAGAACTCGTCTACGCCAGCGGCCTCTTCTTTCCAGTCTTTCTTGCTGATGGCCAGAAGCTTTTTCATGTTCTCGCGCGGAGTGCGGAGACCGGTCATGTCAATATCATTCTCGTGCGGCAGGTAGCCGATCGGGGTTTCCACCGCGTCAACCTCACCTTTGCAGCGGCTGATGACCCACTCCAGGACGCGGAGATTTTCACCAAAACCAGGCCACAAGAAATTGCCGGCTTCGTCTTTTCTGAACCAGTTGACGTTGAAGATCTTGGGCGGCGGGGTCATCTTTTTCCCCATCTCCAGCCAGTGTTCAAAATAATCACCCATGTTGTAGCCGCAGAAGGGGAGCATAGCCATCGGATCGCGGCGAACTTCGCCCTGTTTCCCGAACTGGGCGGCGGTCCGCTCCGAAGCCATCGTGGCGCCGACGAAGACGCCGTGCTGCCAGTTGAATGATTCGTAAACCAGCGGGGCTAGCCTAGCTCGGCGCCCGCCGAAAATAATCGCCGAGATCGGCACGCCATGATGATGTTCCAGCCGGTTAGTGACGGACGGCACGTTCTTGATCGGGACGGTAAAACGGGCGTTGGGATGTGCTGCCAGCTTCGGTTCGCCATGCTCATCGACCATCCCCGGCTTCCACGGTTTCCCCTGCCAATTGGTCCCCTCGGCCGGGACCGGCGGGTCGCCGCCCTCCCACCAAACGGTCTTGTCCTTTTTCAACAGTACATTAGTGTAGATCGTATCCTTCCGGATCGCGGCCATGATATTGGGATTGGTCTTGGTGTTGGTACCAGGCGCTACGCCAAAGAGGCCGTATTCCGGGTTGACCGCCCAAAGTTTGCCGTCGGTATCGATCCGCATCCAGGCAATATCGTCGCCGACGGTCCAGATGCGGTAGCCTTTTCTCTTGAGCCCTTCGGGCGGCAGCAGCATTGCCAGGTTGGTCTTGCCGCAGGCGCTGGGGAAAGCGGCAGCGATATAACCGATATGGCCGGACGGGTCCTCGATCCCCATGATCAACATATGTTCGGCCAGCCAACCTTCTGTCCGCCCGAGATAGCTGCCGATGCGGAGCGACAGGCATTTCTTGCCCAGCAGCACGTTGCCGCCGTAACCTGAACCGACGCTCCAAATGGCGTTATCTTCCGGGAAATGAAGGATCAAACGGCGGTTGACGTCCAAATCCGCTTTGCCGTGCAGGCATTTAGTGAATTCGCCGTTGGTCTTTTCCAGCTGGTCAAGCACTGCTTTACCCATGCGGGTCATGATCCGCATGTTGAGGACAACATAGACGCTATCGGATAGCTCAACGCCTATTTTACTGAAAGGTGACCCGACCGGGCCCATGGAATAGGGGATAACATACATCGTCCGGCCGCGCATCGAACCCTTGAAGATCTCGCCGGCGCGGCGATAACCCTCTTCAGGTGGCAGCCAATTATTGGTTGGCCCGGCTTCCCGCTTACTTTTGGTGCAGATATAGGTTAGGTGCTCCGTACGGGCGACATCATTGATCGCCGTGCGGTGATAGACGCAGCCGGGGAGTTTCTTATTGTTTAATTTGGTCAGCTCGCCGGTCTTGCAGGCCTCTTTTTCGAGGCGGGTTTTTTCTTTTTCCGAGCCGTCGCACCAGACGATCCTGTCCGGCTTGCACAGTTCGGCGCACTCTCTTACCCATTTGGCTAGTTTTTTGTGACTGGTCATGGTTACATTATATCATATTTACAAGGGGCGACAAATTATAGTATAATAACTACATGAAAATCCTCTCTCAAAATCGGGAAGGGAACAAGGTTACCCTGGAGATCGAGGAAGAGCCCTCAAAATTTTCAGCCGCCATAGCTAAAACCCTGGAAGAAGCCGGCAAAGAAATCCAGGTCCCCGGTTTCCGCCCCGGCAAAGCGCCTAAAGAGATGGTTGAAAAAGCGCTGAAACGCGATGTGCTGGAGTCGAACGCCGCCC
>JAQTLJ010000056.1 GCA_028714935.1 Candidatus Margulisiibacteriota bacterium
ATTGGCGGGATTATTCAGGGAAAGCCAGATCGAGCATCTGCAGGATCAAAGACTGGTCATAATAGTATTCCCTAGCCCCATCCCATTCGCCAAAATACTGCCCGCGGTGATTGTCCAAAACTGTGCAAAAGAAAGTTTGGGCGCGGGTAGAATCTCCTGAACCGAGCACTGCTATTCCATAACTAGCTCTTGCCAGGGTATTATTCCAGCCCAAAGGAGAAGGGGCTCCCTGGGAACCGGCCAGCAAGTGGGCGGAGGCGGGGTCGGTAATGCTGGCGATAGTTAATATTTGGCTTAACATTTCCCTTGCAGTCTGGTCGCCGTCCAGGATCGCGGCTCTTGCCTGCCGCAGGAAAAATCTGATGCTATCAGATTCGTTGTCGGTGCAGTCAGCGGCACTGACCCCTTCGTGCCTTGAGATCTGGTAATAATTATCGACCGAGAAATTGCCGCCGCTGGCTCGGACAAAAACTTTGGCCGGCATCGGGTTCTGGCCGGCAGCGCCAAGACGATCGTGAGCGCTTAAGACAACCTGGTTGAGAGCCTGGACGTCACTAACCAACCTTGCCCAATCATGCCCCTGGTCGAAGGCTGCGAACAACCTCAAGAAATGCGGGTCAGAATAGCTAGGATAATAAACATCACGCCCGTCGCCGCGCTGCGCCCAGGCGCCGTTGGTCGGTAAAAAGAGCAATCGGCCGCCGCGTTCTCTGATGTGGTTCGTCCAGAAGGCATCCAGGTCGCCCTGGATCTGCGATCTAAAGGAATCGAGCGTCATGCCGGCCGGCAACTGCCATTGCCCGCACTGGATCCGATTGAGCACTTCCAGCTCGGCCCCGATCCAATCCTGGTCGCCATCCGAAGCAGAATCTGTGCTGACAACTTGACCGCTCGCGCTGACCAACCAGGCCATCACACCGTTCGGTTGCAGAAAATATTCACGGCGGGCATTGAATAATGACCAGAAAGCCTGCTGGTTTTCCTGGGAGGAAGAACTGCTTAAGATCAAACCGCCTGCTGCAATGCTTCCGCTAACACCATAAATAACGCCGCCGAAACCGATCCCTTCGGATGGGGCATCCGCCTGTGGCCTTCTTATAATAATAGTTCCGTTGGGCAGGGTTTGCCCGAATAATTGCAGAAAGCCGCTTCTGGCCTCATCGGTCCTTTGCCTGGCGGTTTGTACGCCGCCTGTCAAACAACCTAATTGGCTTAATTGCGCGGTAGAGACCTGACTGACGCTTAAACACTCTGTTCTTAAACTTGGTGTCGGTGGCGCGGGTGGAGTAGGCGGCGAAGCAGGCGGCGAGGCAGAAGGTGCCGCAGAAAAAGATGCGCTGGCAGCAACACCCCCATCAGTTCGTGTTTGTTTGCAGGCGCAGCCGGATAATGTGGCGGCTGGCTCGGAGTTGTTGTCCGATCCAAAAACATAATTCCATGCGACGCTTAAAATACTCACATGGTATTATCGAGGGAAAAAACAATAAATTTCAGTCTCGGCTAAAATTTATAACCGACCAGGACCGAAACGCTCTTGTAACTCGGACTGAAACCGGTCCTGATCATCCCGTAACCGATCTCACAGAAATATTGCCCGCTGCCCGGCTCGCCGCTTTCCAGGCCGTAGAAAATCTCGCCGCCTACCGTGCCGCTTACCCGGCCGGTCGTGTAGGCGTCGTAGTTAAGGCCGGCGCCGACATAAGACCGGAAACCTTTCAGGGATTGCTGATGCAGCCGGTAAATGCCGTCGATCTCAACCAGCGCGTGTTTACGCAATATTTTATCGGTATCTTCTCCCTGGGCGTAACCCACACCGGCGCGCACACTGATCGCCGGCAGGTCAAAAGGTTCGAAAAACCTTAATTCAGCTAAAGCGCCGGGGATCCCGGCCATGACCCCCAGAGAAAGCCCGAACTGCGGACTGCGGGGCCTGATCGGTTTTGGCGGGGGTAGGGGCGTGATTGTTGATGGTTCTGCTTGTATCATCGGGGGGAGCGGCGGCGGCGGTGGCGGCGGAACAGCGGCTGCTGTCAAGAGAATAGCCAATTCTTTTTCCACCCGGTTGATCTCCGCCTGAAGGGCGGCGCGCTGTTTGGGCGCTTTCGTAACCTTTAGCTTTGCCCTTAAGCGTTGAAGTTTATTTTTAAGTGCCACGACAGAAGCTTTCTTTTGCGCCGGGGAAAGCGCGTCAACTTTTTGGATTATTTTTTCCATTTTTTGCCGCTGAGCCGGGGTCGGTCTTGTGGCGGCTTGGACTGAAGCGGAAAAATTGCTGAACAGGAGTGACAATGCAATCAGAGAGAGAACGACAACTCTCATTTTTATTCCTCCTCATAGGGAAATTCGAACGGGATTATAGCACGGCAATCATGCTATAATCAAACTTGCCATGGGTTTTTCACTCGGGATCGTCGGCCTTCCTAATGTCGGCAAATCAACGCTATTCAATGTAATTTCCCAAGCTAAAGCGGATGTTTCCAATTATCCTTTTACGACCATTAAACCGAATGTCGGAGTGGTGGAGGTCCCGGACGCGCGGCGGCAAGAGATCCAAAAGATAATCGGTTCGGGAAAAGCGCTGCCGACGATCATTGAATTTTCGGACATCGCCGGCTTGGTCAAGGGGGCGCATAAAGGCGAAGGCCTTGGCAATCAGTTTTTAGCTCACATCCGCGAGGTTGACGCTATCGCCCATGTGGTCCGCTGTTTTTCTGACCCGAATATAACCCACGTCGAAGGCCCGGTCGATCCCCGCCGGGACATTGAATTGATCAAGACGGAGCTGGCTTTGGCTGACCTGGAAAGAAAGAAGCCGGACACGCCGCCGTTAGCAGACAAGCCGGTCCTTTACGTGGCCAATACTGATGAGAGCGGGAATCCTGAACAGGTCGCGGTGATCGAGCAGATCGCGCGGGAAGAAAATGCCAGGGTAGTAACGATCTGCGCTAAACTAGAGGCCGAAATAACCGAACTTTCGCCTGACGAAGCCAAAGAGTATTTGGGTGGAAGAGAGCTGTCCTTGCCGCGTCTGATCCGCGCCGGCTATGGGCTGCTTGATCTGATCACTTTTTTTACCGCCAATGAGAAGGAATGCCGGGCGTGGACCATAAAACAGGGGGCCAAAGCTCCGCAGGCGGCAGGCAAAATCCATTCAGACATGGAAAAAGGTTTCATCGCGGCCGAAGTCACCCATTACCAGGACTTAATAAATATTGGTTCTTATGCCAAACTCAAGGAAAAGGGTTTACTGCATACCGAAGGCAAGAATTATGTGGTCCAGGATGGGGATTTGATTCTGGTAAAATTTGTGGTATAATTGTTGTTCAAACTTGATCCAAGGAGGGCTTGTCTTGAATTCATACGAACTGATTTTAATATTTGATTCGGCTCTCGGCGACGAAAAAATTGACGCGCTGGTTGCCAAGATCGAGGGGAAGATCAAAGGGCTGGGAGGAGAGATCGAAAAGACCGATAAGTGGGGGAGCAAGCGGCTTGCCTCGCAGATGAAAAAAGCCAAGAAAGTTACCATGGCCCATTATGTGCTGATCTATTTCCAGTCCGCCACCTCGCTGCCGGCCGAGCTCTCCAGTTATTTAAAGGTGACTGAAGAATTAATTCGCTATTCCATTGTCCGCGCGGGGGAAAAACCGGCGGAGGGAGAGGCGGAGGCGATCAGCGTCGGAGAGATCAAAGGAGAAGCCGTTGGCGAATCTTAACCGGATAATCCTGGCGGGCAGGCTGGCGGCCGATCCCGAGGTCCGTTCGACCCTGGACGGCCAGCCGATGGCCAAGTTCCGGCTCGCGGTCGACCGTCCCCAGGGCGGCGCCGATTTTTTTGAGATCATTGCCTGGCGGCGATTGGCCGAGATCTGCCGGGATTATTTGAAAAAGGGCTTGCCGGTCCTGGTTGAGGGAAGGATCCAGATCCGCTCTTACGAAGATCAGTCGGGCCAGCGGCATTGGGCGACGGAGATCGTGGCCCGAACCGTGACCACGCTTGATAAATCACCGGTCGGACAAGCAACGCCAGGCTCGGGACCAGTGACGGACGATGAATCGGTCGAAGACACAGACCTGGCAAGTGATTTGCCGTTTTAGATCATGTACAATAAAGTCTTTTTAATAGGCAATTTAACCAGGGATCCCGAGCTGCGCTACACGACGTCGGGGCTTCCGGTGGCGCATTTTGCGATCGCGGTCAACCGGATAAAGCGCGGCGAGGTTGATTTTATCAACATCGTCGCCTGGCGGCGGCTGGCAGAGATCTGCGGCGAATATTTGAAGAAGGGGAGCCCGGTGGCGATCGAGGGGCGATTGCAGATCAGGACTTACGAAGCGAAAACCGGGGGACAGCGGACCGTGACCGAGGTGATCGCTGACGGTATGCAGATGCTGGGGAGGAAAAATGCCCCCCCGGCTGAGAAAGCGAGCGAGCCGGGCAATGCGGCAGCAGCAGAATCAGATGAGATTCCTTTCTAAGGGGGAGATTTGATGGCCAGAGAAAGAGAGCAGAAAAAACCGAAACAGCAGTTTAAGAAGAAAAAGCGGCGTCCGTGTATTTTTTGCATCGAAAAGAAGGGATTGGATTATAAGGATATCGGGTTTGTCAGGCGGTTCATGACCGACCGCGGCAAGATCGCGCCGCGCCGGAACTCCGGCTGCTGCGCCCTGCACCAAAGGATGGTTGCCGAAGTCATTAAACGGGCGCGCCAGCTCGGCTTTGTCCCGTTCACCGTGGAATAAAATGAAAATCGTTCTGTTTAAAGATGTGCCGGATCTGGGGGAAGCGGATACCCTGGTCAATGTCTCTGAGGGATACGCCAGGAACTACCTCCTGCCAAGAAAGTTGGCCGGCCCGGCCACGCCGGCGATTTTAGCCGGAATGGAAAAACGGCACGCGGAAAAGGAAAAGCAGCGGGCGGAAAAGAAAGCCGAATTTGAGGCGCTGGCCGGAAAATTGTCCTCCCAGGAGATCGTGATCGAAGCGGACGCAGGGGAAGGCGGCAAATTATTCGGCTCGGTAACCGCGCAGGATATCGCAGAAGCCCTGCATAAGGCCTGCCAGGTTGAAGTTGACAAGCGCAAGGTCGAACTGGGCGACCCCATCAAACTGGTCGGCGAATACACGGTCCCGGTCAAACTTTTTAAGGATATCACTGCCGAGCTAAAGATAAAAGTCGTCTCCAAATAAACAATGTCCTCTTTGAAGGATAAATTAAAAGCCCTCCCGAACAAACCCGGCGTTTATTTATTTAAAGACAGAAAAGGCGAGATCTTGTATGTTGGCAAAGCCAAGTCGCTGCGCAAGCGCGTGACCTCATATTTCAGTAAACAACCGGAGATCAAAACCAGCATCCTGATCGACCGCTTGTATGATATCGATTTTATCGTCACCGGCTCGGAACTTGACGCGTTGATCCTGGAAGATGAGCTGGTCAAAAAGTACCGGCCGCGCTACAACATCTCGCTTAAAGACGATAAGGCCTATCCCTTCTTAAAGCTGACGGTCGATGAAGAATGGCCGAGGCTGTTCCTCACCAGAAGGAAAGAGAAGGACGGGGCGCTCTATTTCGGGCGTTATCAGGGTGGGATGGTCCGCGAAGTTATCAGGCTGGTAAAAAAGCTTTTTCCGATCCGCTGGTGCAAGGAATCGCCGCTGAGGAAGCGTGAACAGCCCTGCCTGTATTATCGGGTCGGCAGCTGCTGCGGCCCCTGTATCGGCAGGATCAGCCGGCAGGATTATCTGGCCTTGGTCAACGGGATCATTGCGCTGCTTGAAGGCAAAATGGCTGAAGCGCTTGCCAGGCTCCAAGAGGAGATGCAAAAAGCGGCTAAGAACCAGAACTTTGAGCAAGCCGCTTATTTGCGCGATCGGATCAAGCTGCTGCAAAAGATGATCGAAGGGAAAGAGCTGGTCAGGACGCCGGCGCCCCGGGTGCTTTCGGGGATAAATGAATTGAAGCGGGAGCTTAATTTACAGGCAGAGCCAATGAGGATAGAGGCGTTCGATATTTCCAACATTCAGGGATCGAATATCGTCGGCTCAATGGTCGCTTTTTATGGGGGCCTGCCGTTGAAAAGCGATTATCGGATGTTTAAGGTCAGGAGCGTTGAGCGGAAACCGAACGATGTGGCGGCGATCTATGAGGTGGTCAGGCGGCGTTATACTAAAACCCTGGCCCGCAAGCTGCCGTTGCCGGACCTGGTATTGGTCGATGGCGGTCCGGCGCAGGTCAATTCGGGCGCGAACGCCCTGGCTGAAGCCAAGTTGGGGAAAATGCCGATCATCGGCCTGGCCAAACGTGAAGAGGAGATATTTATCCATAAAAAGCGGAAGCCGCTCCTTTTACCAAGAAACTCTCCCGCCCTGCAGCTGCTGCAGCGCATGAGGGACGAAGCCCACCGCTTCGCGGTTTCCTATCATCGCCGCAGGAGGGAGAAAACGCTTTATGGTGGTTAGCTTCCCAACAATTGTTGGGTTGTTTGCCCGGGTGGATTATGTTATTATTTTTTTATGAAAACCACGGCGGCAGCGCTCCTTTTGGTCATTTTTTGCTCGGCCGCGGTTTTCGCGGATGAGCTGACTGAAGAGCAGAAACTACGGGAGATCCAGAATAAACTGAAAGAAAGCAAGGAGAAGCTGTTAAAGACCAAGGCGGAAGAGCAAGCGGTCCTGGGCAAGCTGGTAATTATCAGCAAGGAGCTGAAAAGGACCAAGACCAACCTCTTCCTGACCCAAAGAAAGATTATGGCTAACGAAACGCAGATCGGCACGCTAACTTATGAGCTCGGCAAGATCGAGTCGGAATTGCTAAAAAAGGAGAAAAAACTGGCCGGACGATTGGAAGAGATCTATAAAGGAAGCGGGCAGGATTATATCCAGCTCCTTTTTTCTTCTAATTCAATGTCCGACTTTTTTAACCGTCTTTATTTTTTTAAAAAGGTGATCAAATACGATTCTGCTTTAGTGCAGGAAGTGCGCGCCGACGCCCACCAAGCCAAGCAAAAACGGGCGCTGCTTCAGGATAGGACCAGGGAAATAAAAGGCCTGGCCAAGGTCTTTGAAGAGAAAAAGCAGGAGATCGCCACGCAAGCGGGAATAAAGAAAAAAGCCTACGAAGGACTTAAAGAGAGACGCGAAGACTTTGAAAAGCAGGTTGCCGAGCTGGAAAGAAGCTCTAAAGAACTAGAAGGACTGATACTGAAAAAGATGGCCGAGCGCCGGGGCGTCAAGGTCCACGGCAGTGGCCGGCTGGCATGGCCGCTGCAGGGGCGGTTGACTTCAAAATATGGATATCGGCGCAGTCCTTTCTGGGGCGGCAGACAGATGCATACCGGCATTGACATAGCAACGAAGTACGGAACGCCGATCAAATCGGCTGATTCCGGGGAAGTGATCTTTTCTGGCTGGTGGGACGGATACGGCAAGGCGATCGTTATCGATCATGGCCGCCGGATTACAACAGTCTATGGGCATATGTCCCGGATCTATAAGCAGGTCGGCGCAATAGTCGCCAAAGGCCAGGTTATCGGGCTGGTTGGCAGCACCGGCTATTCAACCGGGCCGCACCTTCATTTTGAAGTGAGGGAGAGCGGGAAACCGGTCAATCCGATGAAATATTTATAAATAATAAAAGAAAGGAGAAAAAAATGCTGAAAAATAAAGTGATTAGGAATGTGCTGGTCGGGGTCGGGATTTTAGTTATTGGCTTGACCGTTGTCGGGCAGGTAAGAGCGCAGGAGGAACTGCAAAGGAAGCTCGAAACCTATCTCCAGGTCCTGGATATCGTCAAGAGCGATTATGTGGAAAAGGAGGTCAACGACCAGAAGCTGGTTTACGGGTCAATTAAAGGGATGCTGGAGGCGCTCGGCGATCCTTATACCCGTTTTGTCGAGCCCGATGCCTACAAAGAGATGAAGATCAGGATGAGCGGCAATTATTCCGGGATCGGTATTTACATCGGCATTAAAAATAA
>JAQTLJ010000057.1 GCA_028714935.1 Candidatus Margulisiibacteriota bacterium
AGTAAAAATCATGGAGATCTCTCCGGAAAATCTTAGGAACGCCATCCGGGGCGCGCTGTCCCTTGTCTCGGCGATGTACACGGCTGGTAAAAGGCCGGAAAAGCTGGTCACACCTGTCATGCTAAAAACCATGATTCCCGGCGGCTGTGTTTATCCGGTCGATATCGACCAGGGCGGCGGGAGCGAGGGCGTGATCGAAACCAGCATTTTAGACCCGTTTGAGCTCCCGGTTATCCCAGGGACCGACGTTTTCTTCTTTGCTCCGCCTAATCTGCCATCCATGGGAGCAAGGACAACTTCGGAAGCTTTGGGCGCTGTCGTTCTTCCCTACGTGGTTGAGATCATTAATAACGGTTTAGAAAAAGCCGCCGCAGAAAACCCCACTATCAAGTCGGGTATCAATATCCAGCAGGGGAAGATCGTTCACTCCGGACTGGCCTCTGTCTTCCCGATCTTCGCTCAACTATAACTTCGCACCCTTGAGCCTTGATGGTGAGAAAGTGCCGGCTTCGGTAATTATCCCTGAGATATATTTTGCCGGAGTAACATCAAACGCAGGATTAGCTGCTCTCACCCCTTTAGGCGTTATTCTTTCCTGGCCGATATTGGTTACTTCCGAACCATCACGCTCTTCAATGACGATTTGTCGGCCAGATCTAAGGGCCAAGTCGATCGTTGAGGTCGGCGCTACAACATAAAAGGGAATATGATGAGCTTTGGCTAAAACCGCAGCCGTATATGTGCCGATCTTATTAGCTGTATCGCCATTGCGGGCGATCCTGTCTGCGCCGACAACTACCAGATCGATCTGTTTTTTTTGCATGAAATGGCCGATCATATTATCGGTTATTAAAGTAAAAGGTATTTTAAGGCGTTTAAGCTCCCAGGCGGTCAGTTTAGCCCCCTGCAGCCGGGGCCGCGTTTCTGCGGCTAAAACCTGGATCTTTTTGCCCGACGCATGAGCGGTCCTGATCACCCCTAAAGCGGTCCCATAATCGACCGTGGCCAGCGCACCGGCGTTGCAAACAGTCAAAATATTCATGCCGTTTTTTATCAGCCGGGAACCGTTGCGGCCGATCTTTTTATTGATAACCACATCTTCCTCAGCCAGCCTTAAGGCTTCTTCAAGCAACAACCATCTTAATTTCTCCGGCGGCAATCCCCTCCCCGCTTTTGCCACCCTTAGCATCCTCTCCACCGCCCATTTCAGATTGACCGCGGTCGGCCGCGCAGCAATCAATTTCCCAGCCGTGTCTTTTAATCTTGAGGAACCGAGAACGCAACCGAACGCTGCTGCCACTCCGATCGCCGGCGCACCGCGGACCTGCATCGTCTTGATCGCGCGAACTACAGCGGCAACGGTTTTAAGAAGGCGGAATTTCAACCGCTGCGGCAGCTGCGTCTGGTCGATTATCCTGACCTTCCCTTTTTCCCAGGCAATAGTACGCATTTATTAAGCCGATATCTCCCTGCCGCCCAAAATAAACCGCTTGCCGGTAATATGATGGATCGTTCTTGGATGTTTGATCCCCCGCTCCATCCAGGCGGCGACAACTTTGACGATAAAAAGATTATATTTATTGATCAAGGAAGAATCTATAACTTTACATTCCAGGTTTACATAGCATTCTTTAACCAACGGAGCTTTGATCTTAGAGGCCGGTTCAGGCGTTAACTTGAATTTTTTGAACTTATCAACTTTCCTGCCCGAAACACTTCCGCAGCCGACGACCTTCTTGACCAGGTTCGCGGTCGGGATGTTAATGACGAATTCTTTTGTTCTCTTTACGATCTGGAAAGTGTAGCTATGGTCGCCGATACAGCAGGCAATGATCGGCGGCTTAAAATCGAGCGGCGTCGTCCAGGCGATCGGCATAACGTTATACTTGCCTTTTAAACTAGTTGAGATCAGGACAGTTGGGCCGGAACCAAGCAGTTGATAAACATCGGCCAAGGGGAATTTTTGTTTTGGCATTTTTTACTCCTTTACTGATTTGTGCTACAATTATAGCATGATAAAGAAAACAACTTTAATTACATTGACAATAATGTTAACAGCCTCTTTTGCTTTGGCTGACCAGCAAGCCGACCAGGACTATCTCAACAAACTCTATTACCGCCATAACAAGCTGGAGATCGTGACCAAGAAGCGGCTGATCGATGAAAAGCGGAATTACAGCAACACAGACATCGACTCAACCACTTACTCATTCGAAGCCTACTCCAACACTTCGACGAATATCTCCACCACCGGCTACTCCCGTTCTGAAGTTAAAGAAGTCAATGAATGGTATATCTATCTGGGCGGGATCAGCGAGCTTTCCGATATCGATTTCCTGCAGCTGATCGGAGATCAACAGGAATTGTCACGGGCGGTCAGCATTGAAGACCAGAAAGCAAAAATGCGGTGGATCGGGAATGTTTTTATCGGCGTTGGGCTGGTAACCATGCTGGGCGGGGCCGCTATGTCAGCCGACCAGGCTGTCATTACCGGCGGGGCGCTGGGCATGACCGCCGGCTTCTTCTTTAACGCTTTTAATCTTTCTCCCGCCCACTATATAAAGTCTGCATATGCCCAGGCCAAAATAGATGAGTATAACATTGGGCTAAAGAGGAAACTGAATTTACCTCTTTCCTACGAGTAATTCCTTAACTACTTCCCGGTCATCGATCGGCACCTTCTTGCCGGCAAAATCCTGGAACTTTTCGTGCCCGCGGCCGGCGATAAGAATGATATCCCCTTCCCGGGCAGTAGTTAAAGCCTTATCAATTGCTTTCCTGCGGTCGATCTCGCTCGTAACGCGTAACGCGTAACGCGAAGCGCCAACTTTAATTTCTTTGATAATGCCTTGCGGATCTTCGCCGTGAGGGTCGTCAGTCGTGATAATTACCTGGTCAGCTAACCGTCCGGCGATCTCGCCCATCATCGGCCGCTTTTCCCGGTCGCGCTCCCCCGGACAGCCAAAAACTAAAACTAATTTCCCTTTAGTAAACGGCCGGTATGTTTCCAGCAGCTTCTGCAAACTGTCAGGAGTGTGCGCAAAGTCAACGATCACCCGGAAAGGCTGGCCGCGATCAATTTCCTCCTGACGTCCGGGAATAACCTTGACCGCTTCGATCCCCTGCTTAATGACCGCCGGTCTCACTCCCAAAACCAACCCGCATTGGAAAGCAGCGGTAATATTATAGACATTATGCATACCGATCAGCGGGGTCCGGATCTCCGTTGAGTTGATCTTGACCGTCATCTCCTTTGCCCTGATATCAACACTGGAAACGCTGGTGTCAAACTCATTGTATTTTGTATTTCTTGGCTCATGCGGCGCTTGTTTTATCCCATAAGGGATTACTTCCCCTTTGACCGCGCCGATCATAGCCGCGCTGGCGGGATCGTCAACATTGATGATCGCCACCGCAAAGCTGTCCAGCATCTCAAATAATTTCTTTTTGGCGGTCAGGTATTCATCCATCGTCTTATGGTAATCGAGGTGGTCATGCGCCAGGTTGGTAAAGATCGCCACCGCAAAGCTGCAGCCGTAAACACGATCCTGGGCCAGCGCATGAGAGGAAACTTCGAGGACGCAGTGTGTGTAGCCCGCTTCAACCATTCCGGCCAGTTCAGCCTGCAGGTCAGCCGACTCCGGCGTGGTCATCGCCGCAGTGATCGTCCCGATCGATCCCGCCTTAAACCCGGCAGCCTGAAGGATCGAATGGATAAGATAAGCAACGGTTGTCTTCCCTTTAGTCCCGGTGACCCCGATAAGTTTCAGCCGGCGGGAAGGATGGCCGTAATATTTATCGGAGAGAAAAGCCAGCGCCTGGCGCGCTGACGGGACTTTTTCAAATTTAATTCCCTGGGGAACTGCGACTTGTTTTTCCGCGATCACAGTCGTCGCCCCATTGGCGATCGCCTGGGGGATAAAATCCGCACCGTCGAATTTTAATCCGGGGATCGCCACAAAGGTGTCCCCCGGTTTAACTTGGCGTGAATCGTATTGGATCATTCGCTTAAAGAGTCCTCGATCTTCCCTTTAGTGATCAGGCTGCGCAAATTCTGCCACCAGATGATCCCGTGCTCCAGCAGGTGGTAAAAAAGCGGGCTGTAGGGAAAATCATAGGCGCCAATATACTTGACCGGCTTGCCGCCGAACCCTTTCTTGAAGCGGTAAACACCCCAGAGCGGATGCCCCTCTTTGGGGTTGGCCGGTATCCCCCAGAGATCATAGGTCTTATAATTCCTCTCCTTGGCCCATGCCATTATCCGCCAGTGCAAGAGATGGTTCGGCATCAGGTTGCGGTGCTCGGAGGTTGAAGCCCCGTACATGTACCAGATCTTTGAGCCGAAACAAAAAATAATGACCGCGGCAATCGGTTTGCTGTTGTAATAAGCGATAAAATTGCTGCCCAATCCTTTTTCGAACATTTTTTCCCTGATCTTTTGATAATAAGACAATGGATGGATCAGGAAATTATCACGTTTGGCCGTCTCCTTATACATTTCATGGAAAAGCTCGACCCCCTTTTGGCTCGGGTCTTCCCGGACCACCACACCTTTCTTCTCCGCCAGCCTGATATTGTAACGGGTTTTTTCTTCGAAACTCATGAGCAAGTCATCTAGTCCCCGGCTTAAATCGAGCAGGATCGTCGCCCGCGGCTGGACCTGTTTGGGCGCCTTTTCAAAACCCAGCCGATGCAGTAAATCCAGGATATCCTTCCGCTCTTCATTAATATCCGGATCTATTTTTAGCGAGATCGCATGGTGTTTTTCCGCCTCTTTTTCCACCGAACTAAGCAGTGATTCCAACAGCTCCCGGTTGGAAAAATCGACCAGCGGACCGCGCGGGGCGTAAAAGATCGAATGGCGGACATAGGGAATCTCCCTTTTTAAGATGGAAATGCCGGCAACAATTTTCCCCTGGTCTTCAATGGCGATGCGAAGCGGCTGCCAGCCAAAATTAGCTTTAAGCTCGCCCCATTCAAAGGACTGCAGCACCGGGGATTCCTGATGATTGGCGGCGAAATCGTTCCACCGGTCTTTTTCCGCAAAAGTGATTAATCTGCTTTTCATAAGGCGAAAACAAATTCTAGCATATCTGAATCTTGACTTCTATATCACGGTCTGCTACTTTTAAGCCATGGCGAGAAGAAAAGGCTTTACTTTAATGGAGCTCCTGATCGTCATGATCATCGTTTCCGGCCTGCTGGCTTTCTTCATCCCCGCCCTGCGTCTTGCCCAAAAGGAAGCGATCAGGTCCCGGATCGACGGCGACCTGAGAGTGATTACCGCTGCCCTGAAAGTCTATCAAGAAAAAGCCAACCGTTACCCGGAGGGGATCAACTACCAGCAACAATTGATCGGTTCTTCCCCCCAACTCCTTGACCACCAGCTAAATGATCCATTTTCAGATTATGGGGATAAACCTTATATCTATAAGCTCTCGCCCAATAGAAAATATTTTTTGTTGTATTCTGTCGGCACGATGGGCAGCACCCAGGCCGATATTAATGATATCGGCAAAATAACTTTTATTACCGGGTCTCCTTCCATAGAAAAATGGATCTCTAACGGCAGTCTATGATCAGGTTTTATCCCTTCACCGAACTCATTGCTGCTTATCTAATCTTAATCGCCGCGCTCATTCTGTACCGGAGAAACCCTTACGAGACAGTGTATAAGTTATTTACTGCCTGGCTAATTTTTCTTTACGGCGCCTTTTTGTTCCAGTTCATCGCTGACGTCGCGATCCTCCCTCATCGGGTAATGATTTTCATGAAGATCTCCGATATTCTATGGCTTGTTTCGACCGCTTTTTTGCTTCATGCCGTTATGCTGTTCTTTAATCAACCGCTGATCAAGAAAAAAACGGTACTGTTGCTTATCTATCTGCTGCCTTTAGTGTCAGTATTTTTATTATTCATGAAAAACATCGGCTATGTATCTGCGGTTGAGACCCCCTATGGCAAAGATTTTATCGCCAATCCATTTTATGTGCTCTTCTCCTGGAGCTCGGCAATTTATGCCTTGCTCGCAATTTTAGTCTGTTTTATGGCTTTTTTGCAAAATCGCGACCGGCTGCAAAAGATCCAATCATTGCTGCTCGGCCTGGCTTTTATTCTCCCCCTGGCAGCTGATATTATCGCTGAAATCCTTGTTAATTATTTTAATCTTAATCTCCCCATGCTGATCACGCCCGCCTATATGATCAGCGTCGCCGTGCTGCTTATCGCCGCGTTAATCTTCAACCTTTTTCCCAAATATCCCGAGTTCGCGGCCGAAACGATCTTCGCCCACCTGCCGGACATCCTGCTGGTAACCGACCTGGATGGCAAGATCAATCTGGTAACAGATAGTTATTTAAAATTATCTGGCCTCCAACAAAAAGACATCCTTTTTTCTCCTTTATCCCAAGCGATCGAAAATGAGAAGCAAGCGGCCGAAATACTCCAAAAAGTCCTGACGCAAGGCCAAAAGCTCCAGGATTATGCACTGCCGTACAGGAATAAAATCTTCAGCGTTTACGCCGATCGCATAACCGACAACACTTCAACAGTAATCGGCCTGACGATTATCGGCCGGGACGCGACCGAAAGAAAAAATAACGAAAAAGAATTGCAAACGGACACTGTCACCCTAGGAAAAAGCCTGGAAGAGATTGATCAGGTAAACCAGCAGTTGATCGAAAGAGAACTGCAAATGGTCAACCTTAAAAATGAGATCGCGTCTTTAAAAACAAGGCTGCAGCATGGTTAATTTTTCTTATTTTTATTTCTCAGACATGCTTCCCGGCTTCTTTATTTTTACGCTTGGGTGTTATGCCTTGCTTAAGAATCCCCGCGGTCCCCTCCACCTCTCTTTTTTCATCATGACATTCTTCCTGCTTTTAGTCGGGGTTTTCGGCCCCATCCTGGGAACATCCGTCAACATCGCTGAAGCGGCCGCCTGGGATGGGCTGCACACTTTGGCCATGATGTTTATCTTCCCTTCGTTCTTTTTCTTTTGCCTTGTTTTTTACAGCCAAAGATTCTGGCATCCGGCGGCTGCCTTGATCTATTTGCCGGCCTTAACGTTATATTTCATTGACGCCCGTACCGACTTGATATCAAAAGGCTGGTTCCATTCAAGTTTTGGTTACTACGCCCTGCCGGGACCGCTACACCTCCTTTCTTACTCTGTCATCGTCGCATATTTCATCTGCGGATTCATCTGCCTGTTCTCTGTTTATAAAAAATCCGAAGACCCGCGCACTAAAAATCAGGCGCAAATGATCCTGATCGGCGTTCTCTTTCCCCTGGTTATCGGCACAATTTTCGATGTGATCCTGCCTCAGCTTGGCATTTCCTCAATCTCTTTATTGCTGTTTTCCAGTCTTTTCATGTCGTTTTTCCTCTTCCTTGCCATCATGCGCTATCGTCTCACTCAGGTGCCGCCCACAATAGCCATCGAAACCATTGTCGGCTCCATTCCGGCCGCTTTGATCATCACCAACACCTCCGGCAAGATCATTTACTGCAACCAATTTGCAGTCGATCTGTTCAAAGATAAATTGATCAACAGGAACCTGCTCAACTTGTCTGATGACCTAAAAATAAAGGAGACTCTGTCGGAAATTGTTCAGGGTAAAGCCCGGGCGAAAAATCAGGAGGCGATCTTCAAGAAGCTTGACGGCACGACTTTTATCGCGGACATCAATTGCGCGCGGATCAAGGAACAATACGGCTTGCTCTGGAGCATTATTGACCTCACCCCGGAAATCACCGTTAAAAATGAGCTCTTAGCCAAGCAGAGCGAATTAAGCGCCAAGATCAAGGA
>JAQTLJ010000058.1 GCA_028714935.1 Candidatus Margulisiibacteriota bacterium
TTCTTCTCTTCGACCCCGCGGTAGAGCGTGCCAAAAAAGACGATGACCATCGCCAGGCCAAAACTGTAGGAATATTCCCCGGCCAGCGTGCTGGGGATATTGCCACCCCACATGGAATTCGCCTGCATAAATAAAAAGGCTAGCGAAAAGGTCGCCCCCATGACCGGTATCGGGAACGGGTAGCGCAACAATCTAAAAGCCAGATACACGCAGATCGGCAGAAAAAAGGTTCCCAGCACTGTTATGATCTTAAAAGCAATTTGGATCGGGATCAGATAGCTTAAAATAACCATAAAAATAAAGGTCAGCGGGAAGTAATGGTAAAAAATCGGGTAGCCGGCATAATTCCCCTGGTCCCACCCCATGAGCCGGCCGTGGGGCAGCAGCACTTCTTTCAGGTAAACTGCCGTGGGAAAATGGGAAACCGTATCCCCGCCGGTTGTGGTGGTAACAGAAAAAAGATAGCGCGGCTCAAAAAAGGAAAAAAGGAACAGGAAAATGCCTATCAGGACGATGAGATCGATTAAATTATTCTTTTTCACTGCTTAAATGCGGGCAGCCCAAATTGGAAAACAAGAAATACAAGGATCAAAACAATAACTCCGGCGATAATATAAGTTTGATCGACCCCCATGACGGTTTTTGTTTCCACGATCTTTATCACCCCGGGAGAGATGCTGGTGTAATGGATGCCGTCTTTTTCATACTCCGAAACCGCGAACAGCTGGTAATTGCTGCCGCTCAAGGCGGAGAAATTTGCCAGCTCAAAAACTATTTTCTTCTCGGACTTGGGCGGCAGGGTCAACTTGACCGCCTCATTCTTCACGCTAAGTTCGCGCGGGGTGACCAGCGACGTTAAGACCAAAAGTTCCGCGGCTCCCAGGTTCTTGAGCGATAATTTCATCGCCCCTTCCTTCCAAAAAGTCGCCGACTGCAATCCGCCAAAGATCTCAGCTGGCGGGGCGGCGGTTTGATAAGCGAACGTCTGGCAGTTCAAAGCGGAAAAAGGATATTGATTGGCATCGGTATAATGCATGACAATAACTAGCGGATATTGCCCCGGTTTTAACGCTCCCAGCTTGACGCCGGCATATCCCTTATAGATCTGGTTTACACCAAGCTCCTGCTGTTTTTCGGCAAAGAGCTTCTGCCCCCCCGCCCTGATCTCCGCCTGGACATTGTAAGCGGACTCATCGCCCCGATTGATGCTGGTGACAAGAACGTTCAACACCTTCCCGTCCGTTTTTGCCGTGATCGTGTTGTTCAGGGTGATATAGGAAGCTGACGCCGCCAAACTGCAGCCAAGCAAAAAGATCGTAACAATTAGGGTCTTTTTCATGGCGTCGTCGCCGTCCAAGTCGCGTTTAAAGTAAAATTAATGCTGTGAACGTCGGCGCCGGAAATGACTATCTGTTGCGGCGTACCGACATGCGCCTGGGAAACTTGACTGTCAAGGTTAAGTGGCACATAACCATCAAGGTATTCTCCGAGTTTATCATTCGTTTTCGGCTGCTCCAACCCGGTGAGTGTCCGGCCTTTATATAAAATCCCGAGAACATAATAAGTCCCGTTCTCCAAACCGTTAGTAGTAAAAGCTGCGCTGGGCTGGACCGAAGCGACCGGCACGATCGCGCCGCCGACGGGATCAGACACAAAAGCATCCCGGCAGACCCAGATGCCGAGCGTACCCCAAGAATTGAGGCCGGAAACCGTCCCAGAAATCTTGTACGGGCCAAGAGTGGATGTGGTGGACCCGCTGACCGTCGTGGTCACTGAAGTCGGAGTGGTCGTATTGGTTGAACCGGTAGTGGTTGCCGTCAAAGTGCCGGGGTGAGCGGTTGTTGTTGTCGAAGTTGTATCATTGTGCGTGCTGGCCCCGCAACCCCAAAGGACCACCACAACCAGGACAATGGCCAACAAACTCAAGATCAATCGTATTTTCATTGTAGAACTATTTTCCTGAAATCAGCTACCGATAAATAAAGCTGCCCCAATGATTTCAATAATGCCAGGCGGTTCATCTTTATCCTCTCGTTTTCATGCATAACCAGGACCTTGTCAAAAAACAGTTCCAGCGGATCGGTAAATTTTGCCAGAGAGCGGCTGGCTTTGCCCCAATCTTCGACCTTGATCGCCTCGCCAACTTCCCATTTAACTTTCATGTAAAGATCGAACAGTTCCTTCTCTTCCCTTTCCACCAGATCGGCCTCGATCACTTCAGCGCGCGGCGCGTCTTTCGCTATCCGGTAAACCCTGTCCGCTGATTTTACCACCCCAGGGAACCAATTTTCACTGACCAGCCGGTTAAGGACATCGGCTTTGACCACGCAATCAAGGATGTCGTTGCAGTTAAAGAGCACGGCATCAACAACATCATAGCGGATCCCCTTGTCCAAGAGGACCGGCTTCAGCCGGCCGGAGACAAAATCCAGGATCTGCCCCTTGATCTTGCTAAAATCCTGATAGCCTGTTTCCCCTTTGCCAAAAAGGAAGCCGAGAAAGACCGGCTCATAAAGTTTATAACTGTGCTCGACCGCTTCGTCCAGCAAGAGATCGATCTTCTGCTCGGTCACGATCCGGATAATCCCGTTGACCGCCCGGCGCAGGCCGTAAGGATCGACCGAGCCGGTCGGGATCGCTCCGACGCTAAAACAGCCGACCAAAGTATCGATCCGGTCCGCCAGGGCAACGATCGTCCCTTCAACCGATTGCGGCAGTTTATCTTCCGAATAGCGCGGCAAATAATGTTCCAGGATCCCCTGGGCAACCTTGGGGTCCTCACCCGACAGCAGCGCGTACTCCCGCCCCATCACTCCCTGAAGCTCGGGAAATTCATAGACCATCTTGGTGGTCAGATCCGCTTTACAAAGCTCAGCGATCCTCCTTATGGTCTTGAGTTTGTCATCTGCAAGCTTCAATCTTTTTCCCAACCAGTCAGCCAGTTTGGACAGCCGCTCAACTTTATGGGACATCGAGCCGAGTTTTTCGAAGAAACCGACCCTCGAGAGGTCCGCCCGCCTGACCTCCAGCGGCAACTTTTTGTCTTCTTCAAAGAAAAACCTGGCGTCCGAGAGCCGGGCGGACAGGACTTTTTGATTGCCTTCGATCACACCCGCATTCCGGCAGCCATCAGTTACGACCACGAACTTTGCCTGCAGCCGGCCGGCCTCATCCAGCAGGGAAAAATATTTCTGGTTTTTTTTCATTGATGTGACCAACACTTCTGACGTGATCTTCAAAAATTCCGGCTTGAATTTTCCCAGGTAAGCGATCGGATTTTCCACCAAAAAAGTGACTTCGCTGAGGAGTTCCTCACCGATCAAAGCTTTGGCGCCGGCTTTTTCCGCTATCGCCTCAACTTTATTGCGGATCAACTCTTGCCTTTCATTCTGGTCAACGATCACTCCCAACTTAAAAAGTGTCTTTTTATATAATCCCAGATCCGCTTTTAGTAGTCTGGGTTTGGATTTTGCTTTATACCGATGACCAAAGCTTATATTACCCGACTTTATTCCCGCCAGCTCAAACTTAACAATCTTATTGCCGCAGAGCGCCAGCAGGGAATGGATCGGGCGGATGAACTTAAAGTCCAGATCTCCCCAGCGCATTGCCAGCGGCTGATAAAGAGCATTGATGATCTCGGGAAAAATAACGCCCAGGACCGCCTCGGTCGGCTTACCCTTGCGGACAACATTGGCAAAAACATAATTTTTGCTGCCGACGGTTTTAACGGTCAAGTCACCAGGCGAAACACCCTGGTTTCTGGCAAAACCGATCGCGGCCTGAGTGGGCTTACCTGACGCCTCAAAGGCGATTTCCGCCGGCGGCCCTTTTATTTCTTCGGCAAGATCGGTCTGTTTGCCGGCAACATTTTCAATATATAACACCAGGCGCCGGTAGGTGCCGAGCGTTGCCACTTTCGAGAAAGCGATCCGCTCGGCCCGCAGTTTCTCTTCCGCCTTCTTTTTCAGGTCGTCAAGAAAGCCGGGCATGAACCTGGCCGGGATCTCCTCACAGCCGATCTCAAGTAGTGCGTTCAACATATAATTTCGCGCAGGCGCGCGCCATCTTCCTTATTCTCAAAATATAATTCATGCGCTCGGAGACGGAGACCGCTCCGCGCGCATCCAGGATATTAAAGGCGTGTGAGCTCTTCAAAATATAATCATAGGCCGGAATGACCTCGCCATTCTTCAATAAGCGGAGAGCTTCTTTCTCGTATATGCCGAACAGCAGGGAAACCGCTTCGATATCAGCCGTTTCAAAATTATATTTTGATTGTTCTCTTTCCTGCGGTAAATAGATATCGCCGTATTTGACGTCTTTGGTCCACTCAATATCATAGACATTATCGATCTTTTGAATGAACATGGCGATCCGCTCCAGCCCGTAAGTCAACTCGGCTGCCACCGGCTTGCACGGGTAGCCGCCGCATTCCTGGAAATAAGTGAACTGGGTGATCTCCATCCCTTCCGCCCAGATCTCCCATCCCGTTCCCCAGGCGCCCAGCGTCGGCGATTCCCAGTTATCTTCGACGAAACGAACGTCATGCTTGGCCGGTTCTATCCCGATCGCCCGAAGCGAGTCGAGGTAAACGTCCTGGATATCAAGCGGCGACGGCTTGAGAATTACCTGGTATTGGAAATAATGAAAGAGACGGTTCGGGTTTTCCCCGTATCTGCCGTCGGTCGGCCGCCGGACCGGATCAATATAGGCTACCTTCCACGGTTTTTGGCCAAGTACTCCGAAAAAAGTCGCGGGGGACATCGTGGCTGCCCCCTTTTCAATATCATAAGGCTGGCGGATAACACAGCCGTAATCGGCCCAATAACTGTTCAATCCGTCAATGATTTGTTGAAAAGAGAGCTTTTTCACGATACAATTATAACAATGGCCTTCTACGATTACAAGTGCGCAAAATGCAGCCTGGTTTTTGAGATCCAGCGGGGGATGAACGAAAGCTCAGACCCCAAGTGCCCGCATTGCGGCTCTGCCGCCCAACGTGTTTTTTACGCTCTAAGAACTTTGAGCGCCGGTTCAGATCACAGCAGCACCTGCAGCAGTTGCGCTTCAGGCGCCTGCTCAACTTGTGGAGGTCATTAAATGATAGAAGCAATTAAAAAAATCGTCGAGGGGAAAGATTTGACCCGTGAAGAAGCGGCCATGACCATGGATACGATCATGACCGGCAATGCCACCCCTTCACAGATCGCCGCTTTCATCACCGCCCTGCGCATGAAAGGTGAAACATCTGACGAGATCACCGGCTGCGCCGAAAAGATGCGGGAACATGCCGTTAATATTTATCCTCACCACAAGAACCTGGTCGATACCTGCGGGACCGGCGGGGATGTGGCGGGGACTTTTAATATTTCGACCGTATCCGCCCTGGTCGCCGCGGGAGCCGGCGTGGCGATCGCCAAACACGGCAACCGTTCGGTCTCCAGCCGCTGCGGCTCCGCCGATGTCCTGGAAGCCCTGGGAGTAAAGATCGACCTGGAGCCCAAAAAAGTCGAAGCCTGCATCAATGAGATCGGGATCGGCTTCATCTTTGCCCCGAATTTCCATAAAGCGATGCGCTATGCCGCCCCAACCCGCAAAGAGATCGGGATAAGGACGATCTTTAACATCCTTGGGCCGTTGACTAACCCTGCCAGAGCGACGGCCCAGGTGCTGGGTGTTTTTAAGTCTGACCTGACCGAATTGATGGCCGAGGTCTTGAAAAACCTCGGAGTGAAACAGGCGCTGATCGTCCACGGCCTTGATGGGCTGGACGAGATCTCGATCTCCGACAGGACCAAAATCGCCCACTTAAAAGATGGCCGGATCGATAATTACCTGCTCGCTCCCGAAGACCTGGGGATACAGAAAGGGAAAAAAGAAGAGCTCAGCGGCGGGTCCGCCAGCGAAAACGCGGAGATCGCCCTGGAGATACTGAAAGCCGAAGAAAAAGGCCCCAAAAAGAGCGTCGTCCTCCTCAACGCCGCCGCCGCCATCCTGGTTGGCGATAAAGCGAAAGACTTTAAAGCAGGATTAAAACTGGCCGCAGAATCGATCGATTCCGGCGCAGCTGCTAAAAAATTAGAAGAGCTGATCAAATTTACGCAAAGGGGTTAATATGTTCATTAAAACGGAGAACCTGATAAAAAAATACGGCCAAAAAACAGCGGTCAACGGCATCTCGGTCGAAGTCAAACAGGGCGAGATCGTCGGTCTCCTCGGCCCGAACGGCGCCGGGAAAACAACGACCTTTTATATGGTCGTCGGCCTTATCCGGCCGAATTCCGGGCGGGTCTTTATGGGCGAGCATGAGATAACCAGCCTGCCCATGCACCGCCGCGCCCATATGGGGATCGGTTACCTGCCGCAGGAGCCTTCGATCTTCAGAAAATTAACTGTCGAGGAAAACATCCTCGTTCTCTGGGAACTGATGCCGGAGATCAGAAGGAATGAATATGAAAGCAAATTGGTCTCGATCCTGGACGAGCTGGGCGTGACCCACCTGCGCAAACAAAAAGCCTTTACGCTCTCCGGCGGCGAACAGCGGCGAGTGGAGATCGCCCGCGCGCTGGCAACCAACCCCGCCTTCATCCTGCTGGACGAGCCGTTCACGGGCATCGACCCCAAGACCGTCGCCGACCTCCAGGAGATCATCAAGCATCTCAAATCAAAGGGGATCGGCGTGCTGATCACCGACCATAATGTGCGGGAAACTCTGGCCATCACCGACCGGGCTTATATCGTCCACAAGGGCGAGATCATGGTCTCCGGCGATTCCCAGGTCATCGCCAATTCCGAAGAAGCCAAAAAATTCTACCTCGGGGAGAATTTTGAGCTTTGATCAAGATCATTGACCGTTATATCTTTAGAGAACTGATCGAGCCATTCCTCTTCGGGCTTGGCGCCTTCACTGCGATCCTGTCTGCCAGCATGATCCTCTTTGAGCTGGTCAGGGCGGTCGTCCTGAAAGGGATGCCGCTGATCGTCGCCCTGCAGATCTTTGTTTACCGCCTGCCGGGCATTGTGGTTTATATTTTCCCTATGGCGATGCTGTTGGCCGCCCTGCTCGCTTTCTCCCGGCTGTCCAGCGAATCGGAGATCATCGCATTCCGCGCCTCCGGCATCTCGCTCTACCGCCTGATCATCCCGGTGATCTTCCTCGGTTTGCTCGTTTCTTTCGTTAATTTAAGCTTTTCCGAGATCGTGGTCCCCGAATCGAACAAAGCCGCCAAAAACCTGCTGATCGAAACCTCCGCCACCCGCACGCCGAAACTGCAGAAGAACGTCTTTGTCCCGGAGCTGGAACGGGGGGTTTTAAAACGGATCTTTTATGCTGAAACATTAAAGGGCAGCGTCATGAATGATGTCATCGTCCAGGAGTTTTCCAACGGCCAGCTGACCCAGATCCTGACCGCCAAAGAAGCCGCCTGGCAAAAAGATAAAAATGAATGGCTGTTCAAGGCCGGCACGATCTATCTGATCGCCGAAACCGGGGAGTTTAAACACCTGATCAAGTTCAACGAGCAGTCGATCGCCATCAAGTACACCCCGGCCGATTTCTACATCGGCGACAAAAACCCTGATGAGATGACGATCGCCGAACTAAAAGATTTCGTTGCCCTCAAAGAAAAGATGGGCGTTGATGTCACCGATT
>JAQTLJ010000059.1 GCA_028714935.1 Candidatus Margulisiibacteriota bacterium
TCTAATGATATTCTTTAAAGTGCGGCTGGTGGGAATATTCCGGTGACAGCGCCAGCGGGTCGGCGGCCAACCCGGCCGCGAGCTTTAATAATCCCAGTTTAGCTACATTTATGCCGTAAGGTTGGGAATGCGCTTCTTCGGCAAAACGCAAGTTTTTTCTATCCCCTAATCCCTGATCCCTAATCCCCAAAGTATTCCCCGCCAGCCAGATCTCTCCTGAGATCAATGATAATCTTTCCACTATCGTTTCTAATTTCATGACCAGATCATCGGTCAGCCGTTTCAGCTTCCCCCCCGACGCCCCAAATAAAGCAAAATTGTACTCATCCGCCCGAGCATCCAGGATAACCGCCATCGTCCCTTCGATATTGATCAAGTTGTAGGCGATCGCCTCTAACGTAGGGACCCCCGCCAGCGGCTTATTCAGTGTCTGGGCTAACGATTTCGCGGTCGCCAGTCCCCCGCGCAACCCCGAATATGACCCCGGCCCCGCCGCCACCGCCACACCGTCAATATCTTCAGCTCTTATGCCCGCTTCCTGAACATAGAACATTATTTTCTCGGCTTGGATATCGGCAATAGTCGTTTCAGCCAAGACCTTTTCTTCATCGATTAGGCCGATGCTGATTATTTTAGTCGCGCTGCTAAGCCCGAGGATACGCATATCTCCCTCTCATTCTCTGACACTGTTTTTATTTCGATCTTGGCCGCTGTCTGCGGCAGCAAAGCCCCGAGTTTCTCCGCCCATTCGATGACGCAAATGCCGCCGCGCTGGAAATACTCTTCGATCCCAAGGTCGGCAATTTGTGAAACATCGTCTAACCGGTAAAGATCAATATGGTAAAAAAGCGACCGTCCCTGATACTCATTGATAATTATGAATGTCGGAGAGGTCACGTAATCCTTGACGCCCAAACCCTCGGCGACACCTTGGATCAGTGTGGTTTTTCCTGCGCCCAGCGTTCCGGTTAAAGCGATGATCTCATTGGGCAATAAAAAAGCGCCGATTTTCCTTCCTAGCTCAACTGTTTCTTCGGCGCTTTTAGTTAATAACTTCATTCGTGAGCGCGCAGCGCAAAATTCGTGATCCGGACCATTCTACCAGCGCTCGTAATCGTCGTATCCCCCGCCTTTTATCTCTTTGAATCCCGGCAGTTCATCGTCATATTTTTCCCCGAGCTCGGCTTTCCGCTCATCAAAAAGCGCTTCGATCGTCTTTTCCAGGATCGGATGGATCACCTGCGGCGCGATCTCTTTGAGCGGCTTGAGCACGAATAGGCGCTCATGCATCAGCGGATGCGGGATCTGCAATTTATCATCGGAAACGATCTCCCCGCCATAAAGCAGGATATCAATGTCGATCGTCCGCGGCCCCCACTCTATCTCCCTTTCGCGGCCCAAGGTCGTCTCTATCTCCTGGCAAACATCCAGCAGCTTATGAGGCCTTAGCTTGGTTTTTATGGCGACCGTTGCATTAATGAATGGCGGCTGGCTGCCCCCGCCTTCCGGTTCGGTTTCATGGTTGGCGGAGCGCTTGATCACTTCAATGTTCGGGTTCTTTTCCATCAGGAAGATCGCCTGCTCAATATATTCTTCGCGATCGCCGACATTAGAACCGAGGCCAAGATAAACCGCAGTAAAGCCGGACTTCTTTTCCGTCTTTTTTCCTTTCCCTTTCTTCCCCGCCTTAGCCGCCTTTTTCTTTGTTACTTTAACGACCTTCTTTTTCTTTTTTGCCATTTAAGCCCTCCCTTGGACTGAGTTCATCGAAGTCTGACTATCGCGTCTGTCATTTTTGCGACCCTGGACATTTCTTTTACATCGTGCACCCGGATAAGATCGGCCCCGTTAGCGATCGACAACGCCACTGCCGCCGCGGTCCCCTCCAATCGGTCATCAACCGGCAGATCCAGGACTTTGCCGATCACGGTCTTGCGTGAAACACCGACCAGGACCGGCCGCCCTAAAACCTTTAACTCTCTCAGTCTTTTCAGGATCTCCAGGTTCTGCTCAACTGTTTTACCAAAGCCGATCCCCGGGTCAACAATTATTTGCTCAAGTAGTATACCAGCCTTTTTTGCAATTTCAAGCCCTTCATTTAAATAATCAATGACCTCGCCCAGCAGGTCAGAATAACAAGGATTGGACTGCATATTAGCCGGCTGCCCCTGGATATGCATGAGCACAATTGGCGCGCCGGCCTTGGCCGCGACTTTCGCCATCTCCGGATCAAAATGCAGGCCGGAAATATCATTGATCATTGCCGCGCCGGCTGCGACCGCCTCTTTGGCAACCCTGGCTTTGGTCGTATCAATGGAAATCGGCGCTTCTGTTTCAGCTGCCAATCGCTTGATCCCCGGCGGCACCCGCTTCAGTTCTTCTTCGGCGGATATTTGAGCCGCGCCCGGCCGGGTCGATTCACCGCCGATATCGATAATATCCGCCCCGTCCGCGATCATCTGTTTAGCGTGAGACACGGCAGCGTCAATATCCATAAATTTATTGCTGTCCGAAAAAGAATCGGGTGTGACATTTAAAACACCCATAATATAAGTCCTAAGCCCAAAGACCAAATTTTTATCCTTGATCTTGATCGGCTCCGGGACGGCACTGTAATTATTTAAAACTGACTTTAATTCGGCCGCAACCGCCGGCAAACCAAATTGATGAAGTTTCAATTTTTCTGCCAGCTGGCTTAGTTGCTTTAACGTTCCGAAAATCAACAGATCGCTTTTCTCAACTGACTGATTGATCGAGCCATAGGCCGTCGCCGCTTCTCCGCCAAACGAGAGCATCTCCTGCTTCACAATATTAGCCGCCGCCGGTTTTAAGCCTTTTAGCTTCAAGACACGGCTCACGGCCTTTGGCGCCATCAGCTCAACGCCAACCTTATCAGCTCCGATCGCCAGCATTTCACTTCTGGCCGTGCTAAGATCTTCGATCTCGATGATTCTGCCGATCATAATAATTCCAGCTTAACCACTCTTTTGGTGTTTTTGGTCACTTTGGCCCGGTCATCGAGCCGCAAACCGGCCAGCCAGATGACCCTAGCCCCGCTTTCCACGACCGGAACGGAATCGCGGTTCTCCGCCGGTATCTTTTCGTCAACAAAAAAATCCTGCAGTTTCTTGGAGCCTTTCATCCCTAAAGGAATGAACCTGTCCCCTTCCGACCTGTTCCTGATCACCAGATTTTTGCCGAGCAGGGCATAATCGACAAAGGCGACCAGGGGATCGGCGGAGATATGCGCCTCATTGCTGACCGACGCCCGCAATTTTTTGCCGATCTCTTTCAGTTCTATTTCTCCGGGAATAGCCAGAGAATAACGGTAGGTTTTCCTGGCCGGAGCGGCCGGTTTCTCCCGGCTGATCGTCAGTTCTTTGCGCTGACCGGCGGCAAAGATCCCGCCGGGCAAATGCAGCTCCCATTTTTCATCGGAATTGAGCTTCTCTAAAATGTCCTGGATATGCCGGAAATTAAGCTCCAGTAGATCGCCCTTGACCTTTTCGATCGCTTTGCGCAACAGCAGCCCCTGGATCGGCGTCTCCCATTTCTTTATCTTGTCGGCCTCCAGTTTCAATTCATTCTCCTTGCTGGAGATAAAAGCTGCGGCCAAAGCCTCTTCTGCTTTACTTTCCAGGTAACTACTGTCTTCAGTTAACAATAAGATCGTCTGCAGGATTATTTCTTTGATGTTCAGGTTGTAAATTTTCAGCTGGGGGATCAGCTTTAACCTGACCCGGTTGCGCATGTATTTTGACTCATAATTTGAGTGGTCGCGGCGCGGCACCAGTTTTAGCGCGCCGACATAATCCTCGATCTCCCGGCGCCAGATCTTGATCATCGGCCGGATGATCTTCCCCCGTTTCGGCGGGATCCCGCACAATCCTTTTATGCCCGAACCGCGCAGCAGCCGCATGAGAAAGGTCTCGACATTGTCATCCGCATTGTGGCCCACGGCAATCTTGTTGGCTCCGACCTGGCCGGCGATCCGCTCAAAAAAAGCATATCTTATCTGCCTGGCTGCCGCTTCGATCCCCAACCCTTCCTCTTTGGCATAAGCCGGCACATCAAAGGTCTCAACCGTGATCGGGACCTTTAATTTTTGCGCCAGGCCCTGGACATACCTGACATCCAGCTCCGCTTCTCCCTTGCGGATATTATGATTAAGGTGGGCGATATGCAGCGCGATCCCCAGTTTGTCTTTGCAGGCGTCTAACAGATGAAGCAAGGCGGTGGAATCCGCCCCGCCGGAAACCGCGATCAAAACGCGGTCTTTCGGCTCCAGCATCTTATATTCATCAATTGTTCCTAAAAACTTACTTTCGATCATGTTCGACCTGCCATTGCTCGACCGGCACGGTATAAAATGTAAAACAACATCGCCACCCCCAAAACAACCTCCAAAAATGACAGCGGCGGCCAGTAATACCAGCCCCAGATCAGGTTAATAAAAGAGCGCAGAGAGAAAAAGAGCACAAAAAATAAAACCCAGATAATAAAGGCCCGAACTCCATGCTGGCTGACATACTCCCTCTTCCTGTTCGCCGTCAAAATAATATAAAGCGCCGGTATGCCAAAAAGATACGCCAAGGCGGACAAAATCCTATCTTTTGAATTTATTTCCATTGAAATTTTAGTCACTTGCCGGGGGCCAGGATTGAACTGGCGACCTAGGGTCCCGATGTTCCGCCTTCGGCGCAAATCGGGATCCCGACTTTCCATTATTCGATATATTAATGTCGTCGGGACTTATGAGTCCCTCGTCCCGGTGTTCCCCCCGCATTGCCGGGAGTCAGAATCGAACTGACGACCTAGGGCTTATGAGTCCCTCGCTCTAACCAACTGAGCTATCCCGGCAATGCGGAGATATTCGTAACCGGCCCATTTTATACCAATCATTAGAGCTTTCAGAGGATAACATAACTAAAATTCATTTGCAATAATAAAAGCCAGATGCTAAAATACTTCAAATTCCAGTGGAGGTAGATTTTTTTGGCGGAAAGCGTAAAGATCCTGGTAATTGATGACGAAGAAGGCGTCCGGGAATCCTTTAAGATGATCTTGAAGATCAAGGATTACGATGTCCAGGCCTTTGAGGACGGCGAATCAGCCGTTGCGAACATAAAAAAAGACATCTTCGACATGGCCTTCGTCGACTACAAACTGCCGGGGATCGACGGCATCGAAGTGCTCAGAAAGATCAAGGAGATCGATCCCAATATTGAAGTGGTGATCGTTACCGCCTATGCCTCCGAATCATCCCACGCCAACGCCATCACCCTCGGCGCCCTCGAATACCTGCGGAAACCGTTCTTAATGGAAGAGATATATGAACTGGTTGAGCGCGGTCTGCGCAAGAAGCGGGCTAAACGGGCCGGGAAAAAAGAAAGCGGCCCGATCGGACCGATCCACTAATTAATCTTCCCGACCGATAGCCAGCATTCTTTCGATCGCCGTCCTGGCGCGGCTGGCAACATCTTCGGGAACAAGAATTTGAGAGTCCTTATCCTCCATCGCCCACAAGACCTTTTCCAGGTTTATTCTCTTCATGTTCGGGCAGATCGCGTCATGATAGGCAGGATAAAATTCCTTGCGCGGGTTCTCTTTCTTTAAGCGGTGAATGATGCCGGTCTCGGTACAAACAATAAACTCCCTGGCCGGGGTTTCCTTGGCGTATTTCAGCATGCCGCCGGTCGACAGGACGGCATCGGCCAGGGCGATCGTTTCCGGCCGGCATTCCGGATGGACTATGATTTTGGCATCGTGATGCATATATTTGACGCGTAAAATATGCTCCGGCAGGATACTGGCATGTACCGGGCAAAATCCCTGCCAGAGGAAGAATTTTTTGTCTTTGACCTTGGTCGAGACATAATTGCCAAGAAACTTGTCCGGGACAAAAATTATCTCATCTGTATCCTTGATCGATTCAACAACTCTCACCGCATTGGCCGAAGTGCAGCAAATATCGGATTCGGCTTTGATCGCCGCGCTGGTATTGACGTAACAAACAACTTTTGCGTTAGGGTGTTCTGATTTCAACATTTGCAAGGCTGGGACAGTTATCATATCTGCCATGGGACAGCCGGCGTTAACATCCGGAATTATCACTTTTTTCGTCGGCGAGAGAATCGCCGCGGTTTCGGCCATAAAATGGACGCCGCAGAAAATGATGATATCGGCGCTTGTATCAGCCGCCTGGAAGGAAAGCTCCAGGGAATCGCCCACGTAATCAGCGATATCCTGGACTTCGGGGATCATATAATTATGGGCCAGGATCAGGATATTCTTGTCGATCCTCAGCCCATGGATCTTTTCCAGCAAAAAGTTATTGACTAATGATTCCCCCACCGATTACTTCCTCTCCCTGGTAAAACACCACTGATTGTCCAGGCGTGATCGCCCGCTGAGGTTGTTTAAACTCCACTTTTACTTTGTCTCCGGCCAGCGGAGAAACAACCGCTTCAGCTTCAGGAGAATTATATCTTATTTTAGCGGTGACTGCCAAAGGCTTCTGTAAAATATTCCCGGAAATAAAAGTCACACCTTCGGCTAATAATTCACCTTTTAAGGTATCCGGATCATCCCCAATAATGACCGTATTCTTTTCCGGGTCGATCCTGATGACATATTTCGGCTCGCCGCGGTGCGCCCCCACCCCTTTGCGCTGGCCGATGGTGTAAAACGCGATCCCCTCATGCTGACCAACAATTTTACCGGTAATATCAACGATCTCCCCCGGCTTAACCAGTTCCGGCGCCTCCTTTTTGAGAAAGCTTACATAATCATCATTTTCCACAAAACAGATCTCCTGGCTCTCTTCTTTATCCGCCACAGGAAGCTTCAACTCTCGGGCCCGACCACGGACCTCGCTCTTCGTCATCTCTCCCAATGGAAAGATAACATGCGCCAGCTGTTCTTGATCCAAGCGGTAGAGCACATACGACTGATCCTTTTTTGCATCTTTCCCCTTTAACAAGCGCAACTTTTGTATCCTCGCATAATGCCCCGTCGCTATCAAATCCGCCCTCAGTTCCTTCGCTTTCTTAAGCAGCTGATCGAACTTGATGAGTTGATTGCAGCGGATGCACGGATTCGGCGTCCGGCCGCGGCGGTACTCGTCAATGAAGTTCTCGATGACCAGCCGGCGGAAATCGTCTTTCAGGTTGAGCGTATAATGGGGGAATCCGAGCTTATCAGCCACAACCGCGGCATCCCGCGCCGCTGCCAGCGAGCAGCAACTCCTGTCAGAAGCGTTTTCCACGCAAGCCAGGTTCATGGTTATGCCGATCAGGTCATGACCCTGCTCTTTTAATATCGCCGCCGCCACCGAGGAATCCACCCCCCCGGACATAGCCACAACCACTTTTTGCTTATTTTTAGTGAAATTTATCGTCATTTCCCCTGACAATATTATAGCATGATGAAGGTTAATTTATTACCGGCGCAACCCAGTCTGGCCAGACGTGTTTATAACCGCGCTAAAGCGATCGCGCCAAAGCTCGAGCGGGCGGCGCTGATTGTTCTGCCCGCCCTTTTCGGT
>JAQTLJ010000060.1 GCA_028714935.1 Candidatus Margulisiibacteriota bacterium
GGTCGCGCCGGCAAACGTGACGGTCGGGATCAATCAAAGTCAAACGTTTACTGTAACCGCAAAAAATAGCGCCGGTTTTATTATCCAGGTCAATCCGACCTGGAGCGTCAGCGGCGGGATCGGCACGATCAGCTCGAGCGGCCTGTTTGTCGCAGGCGGTACCGCCGGACAGGGGACTGTGACCGCGACCTACGGCACCAAAACCGCTTCTGCGACCGTGATCATAACTGAAAATGGCTGGATCGAAGGGCTGGTCTCAAGCAAACTTGGCGCGACTGCGAGTAAAAAAGTCTATTTGTCAGAGGCGCCAACATTATTTGACTTTACTGAAACGGACGGCAGTTACTCAATCTCGAATATACCGCCCGGGACATATTGGGTAATAATTGATGCTGATGCCACGTTCCTAGCCGCTTCACAGGAAGTGACAGTTGGCCGGGGGCAGGTGGTAAGCGGGAAAGATTTTTATTTAGAGACGCAGCCCGGCATCCCGGATATTCCGACTACAACCTTGCCCGAATTTTAATCATGGCAGAGGAGCGCAACCCGGCTGAGATCGGCCGCGCGATCGCCGGCGAATATTTAAGCAAGCGCGGCTGGGCGCTGGAGTGGCGCCGGACGCTTAATCGCCAGCTATACCCCGGCTTCCAGCGAGAAGAATTTGAGGAAAAGGAAAAGCGCTGCGACCAGATGGAAGAAGAGGCGGAAGAGATCTTTTCCCGGAATGTTGAGCGCTGGAGGCACCGGACCACGCCGGAAGCACAAGTCGTCCTTCAGTCCATAGTCAAGATGCTGGGGAAAAGAAATGATCTGGGTTTTTTTGCCAAGAAGATCGTCGGCCGGTTAAAAACAGAACTCGGATCGATTTAATGGTATAATTACTCCTCGATGGTTGCTTTTTATCGTCTTGATTTTGCGGCGGCTGCCGCACAGCTTAAAACCGACCTCAAATCGGGCCTGGCTTCGGAGGAAGCCGGGAAACGCCTGCTGACCTATGGCCAGAACCGCTTAACCGAGAAAAGCCGCCGGTCTTTATTGGCCATCTTTTTCAACCAGTTCACCGAGTTCCTTATCATCATTCTGATAGCCGCGGCGGTCATCTCCGGTTTTTTGGGCGAGTGGAACGATGCGATCGCGATAATTGCGATCGTGGTTATTAACGCCGTGCTGGGATCAAGCCAGGAGATCCGGGCGGAGAAGGCGATCGCCGCCCTGAAGAAGCTGTCGGTACCGCAGGTAACAGTGATCCGCGACGGGGCGTTTCGCAAAATATCTTCCACAGAATTAGTCCCTGGCGATCTGGTGCTGCTGGAAACGGGAGCCTTTGTCCCGGCCGATCTGCGCCTGGCCGAGGCGGTCAATTTAAAGATCGACGAGTCAGCTTTGACCGGCGAATCGCAAACTGTTGATAAGCAGAGCGAGCTTTTAACTGAAGATAATTTGCCGGTGGCCGACCAGAATAACATGGCTTTTTCCGGTACGGTCGTGACCTATGGGCGGGGCAAAGGCATCGTTATGGCGACCGGGATGGCCACGGAGCTGGGCAAGATCGCTGAACTGATCGCTTCGGAAGTGGAAACCAAAACGCCCCTGGAGAAAAAATTCAACGATTTCGGCAAGTGGCTGGGCGGGATTGCGCTTCTGATCTGTGCTTTCATATTCCTGGCCGGGTTCATTTTAAAGGAAGCCAGTGTGGCCGAGATGTTCTTGACCTCCGTTTCGCTGGCGGTGGCGGCGATCCCCGAGGGATTGCCGGCGGTGGTGACGATCTCCCTGGCGCTGGGGGCGTACCGTTTAGTTCGGAGGCAGTCGATCATCCGCAAGCTGCCGGCGGTCGAAACGCTGGGGAGCGTCACGGTCATCTGTTCCGATAAGACCGGGACGCTGACCGAAAACAGGATGACGGTTGAAGAGGTGGAAGCCTTAGGTGAACGCAAATTGCTCCTCCTGGGCGCCGCGTTGTGTAATGATGCCAGGCTGACCCTTGGCGATCCGACAGAGATCGCCCTGATCGTTGCGGCGGATAAAGAAGGCTTGAAGAAAGAGGAGTTGGAAGAGCGCTATCCCCGCCTGCTGGAGATCCCATTTGACTCTAAAACAAAAAGAATGACCACGCTGCACAAATACGCGGCAGAAAAGGGTTTCATCGCGTTTACTAAGGGGGCGCTGGATGTCGTTCTCGATCGCTGCGTAAATCTCAGCAGCGAGCAAAAGCGTCAGATCCTGTCCCAGGCAGAAGCGCTGGCCCAGCAGGGGAGAAGGATTTTGGCGCTGGCCTGCAAGCGTTATGAGCTCTTTCCGGATAAGCTGGTCGAAACTGATCTGCAGTATCTCGGCTTCCTGTCGATGGTCGACCCGATCCGGCCGGAAGTCAAAGCGGCGGTGGACAAATGCCGGCAGGCAGGGATCCTGCCGATCATGATAACTGGAGACCACCGGCTGACTGCCTTGGCAGTTGCCAGGGAGCTGGGAATTACCGACCGTGAGACAGAAGTGATCGAGGGGCGCGACCTTCAAGGGAAAGATCTGACCCGCTACCGGGTTTTTGCCCGAGTTTCGCCGGAGCATAAACTTGATATTATTAACGCCTTTAAGAGTAAAGGCGAGATCGTGGCAATGACCGGCGACGGAGTGAATGACGCGCCGGCGCTCAAAGTGGCGGACATCGGCGTGGCGATGGGTATTACCGGGACTGATGTGGCCAAAGAGGCTTCCGATATGGTCCTGGCGGACGATAACTTTGCCACGATCGTTGGCGCGATCGAGGAGGGGAGAGGGATCTATGACAACATCCTGAAGTTCGTCCGTTATATCCTGACGACCAACAGCGGCGAGATCTTCACCATGTTCTTTTCGATCCTGTTGCGTTTTCCGCTCCCCCTCTTGCCGATCCAGATCCTTTGGATCAATCTGGTGACCGACGGCCTGCCGGGCTTGGCGTTAACCATGGAGCCGGTGGAAAAAGACATAATGAAGCGGCCGCCCAGGAAGCCGGACGAATCGATCACGGGCCATGGCTTGCTCTGGAGCATGATCGGGATCGGGGCGTTAATGGCGCTGATCACCCTTTCATTATTTGTTTTTGGGCGGGGAGAGTCGCTGGCTAAAGCACGAACCTTGGCTTTTTCCGCTTTGTCTTTCCTGCAGATGGCCCATGTTCTAAACTGCAAGTCGCTTGATAAATCGTTATTTAAGGTCGGGCTTTTCAATAACCTGTACTTGATCGGCGCGATTTTCTCAACTGTAATATTGCAGATAATAGTTATCCAGCTGCCGTTGCTGCAGAATATTTTTAATACCACTTATCTAAGCCTGAATGACTGGCTGTTGGTTGGCGGCCTCTCCCTTTCCCCGATCGTTATAGTTGAACTGCGTAAATTAGTTTTCCGGCCAATTAAACTGTCGTAATCGCGTCACTTTTTTAAGCTCTGATCGTGGCAATAAAGTTGCTGGAATGCTGGCATGAAGATATTGATCGCCGCACTGCTGTTATTGACCATGTTTTTTTCCTCTTGCGCCTCACAGGAAAAGGTCTCGGTTGAGCCGGGAACTGAAACCACAATCACACCCGAAGCAGAAATGCTGGAAATGCCCAGCCGGGAAGCGGTCTTCGTTTATGGCAGCACAAAAGATCTGCCCAGGATAGTTACCTTAAAATTGGCGGGCGAGCCTTTCCTCTTCCCATCCGGCTACGTGCGGTTAGCTGGGGTGGTCAGTGGGGGTAAACCGGTAGCTCTAATCGAGATCGGGGGGAGGGGGCTCGCCTTGGAGAAAGGAGACAAGATCAATGATTATCGAATTGCTGGCATTACTAGCGATAATGTCTTACTTAAGAAAGGGGATTAGAGAATGAGACTAGTGTTCGGTATCTGCTTTATTATGCTGATTGGATTGGGGACGGTAAAGGCTGAAGCGTTAATTCCAATGATCGATTTTGAAGACGCGCCGGTGATCAATGTCGTCCAGGCTTTGGCCAAAAGCGCCGGGCTTGATCTAGTCTTATCCGGGGACCAGGCCCAGGGCCAGGCCAGGAAAGCGACCATCCATTTAAAGGATGTTACGGCCGACGAGGCGATTGATTTTATTCTGCGGACCAACGGTTTTAATTATGAAAGGAAGGGAAAAGTGCTGCTGGTCTCTTCTCTCCCCCAGGACCTTGCCCAGACGGCTTATAAGACGGAAGCGCAGGTGACGCGCTTAAAATATTTATCGGCCGGCAAAGCATCCGAACTATTGGGCAAGATTTTCCCGGCCGCAGTTTTCCAGGCCGGCGGCAACTCCAATACGCTGATCATTCGCGGCCGGGAGATGGAGATCAAAGACGCAAAAGAACTGCTGCTTGCCATTGACAAGCGCGCACCGCAGATCTTGATCGAGAGCCGGGTTGTTGAATTGTCGCAAAGCGATTCGGTGAAGCTCGGGATATCTTACGGCAACGGCGCGTACAAATTCATCACCAATAAGACAACCAGGAAAACGGCGCCGGCGGAAGACCTGACGTCGACCTTGAACGCCCTGGTCACTGACGGCCGGGCCAATATCATTGCCAGCCCGCGGATCGCCACGCTGGATAACCAGGAAGCGCTGATCAATATCGGCAGTCGGATCCCCTATGCCGTCCCGGTCAGCAGCGGCAGCAGTACAACGCAATGGACGGTCGATTACATAGACGCCGGCGTTAAGTTAAAGATCACGCCGCAGCTGGGGCAGGATGGGGACATCACGACTTTTATCCAGCCGGAGGTGTCGTCGGTTTCCGAATGGCGGACAACCTCGGCCGGGGATTTTCCGGTAATTTCCACCCGCAACGCCTCGGCGACCGTCCGGGTCAAAGACGGCGAAACGATCGTTATCGGCGGTCTTTTGTCAGAAACGGAAAGAGAGAATATTTCTAAGGTCCCGATTGTCGGCCAGATCCCGGTCCTGGGGCTATTATTTCAAAACCGGACGATAGAAAAGGGGAAAACCGAGATCGTCTTTCTGATCACGCCGCATGTGATCTAAAGTGAGACTAGCTTGATCGTCCCCAGCGCTCCCAGCTGGTCGTCTTTAATGATCAATACGCCATCAAGATTTCTGATCTTTTTTGCGAGCTTTAAACCCTGGTCGATATCCGCGATCTCTTTGATGACATTGCCGATGGCGGTGGCGGCTGCGTCGGCCAGCACGGCGCTTTGAGCGATCACGACCACGGCGTCAGCCTTGCCAAAACTGAAAGAATGGCCGACCGTCCCTGAGGAACAGCAGACGGAGAAAGGCTTTGGCCGCGGGTCGATTTCCAGGGCGATCTTTTCCGAAAAGGGCGAATTGCCGGCAAAAATGCCGACTTTCCGCGTCTGGTTTATTTTAAGGAAAATATCGCCGCCGTTTTCCACAATGATCTCATCAGTAAAAGCCCGCAAGTCTTTGCCTACATATTCCGCGATCGCTCCGGCAACGGCGGCCATCGGGCCGACCTTGGCTTTGCGGGTCGCCTCGGCCATTTCCTTAACGATCATTGGGGCATCGTAGCGGATCCGGTGGGGAGCGTAAGTCTTGCCGAATTGCGGGTCGGAAGCAATGTATTTTTCAATGTCGGTCCGGTATTTCAGGACATAGGCCAGCGCTTTGTCGTATAGATTTTTCTCTGCCAGGATTAAAAGGTCAGTCTCTTTTTCGATGATCTCGAATTTGACCAGGTTATCAGCCCTGACATAATTGCGGTAAGCCCGCTCCTGGTAAACCATGTTATAATACCCCCGTGCTTTATGGGATTATATCAGATATTCACGGCAATTTGGAGGCGTTGAACGTTGTTCTTGATTCGCTGGGACAGGCGCAAAGGATCATTTGTTTAGGAGACATTGTCGGCTACGGACCCGACCCCGACGCCTGTATTGAGAAAATCAAAGAACTGAATATTGCTACGGTTGCCGGCAACCATGACAAGGCGGTCACCGGGGAGCTGCCGACAGACGGGTTTAACCAGAACGCCCGGGGCGCGGTCCTGTGGACAAAAGAAGTAATTTCGGCTAAAAACCTGGATTATTTAAAACGCTTGCCGCTCGTGCTTGAGGAAGATGATTTTCAAATGGTCCATGGCAGCCTGGTCAATCCGCTTGAAGAATATATTACCAACAGCGGGAATGCTTATCCGACCTTTCAAATGATGACCAGGCAATTGTTGTTTGTCGGGCATACACATCAACCGCTCCGCCTGAGTTTTAAGAGCAAGGAAATAATTAATCCGGGCGGGGTGGGCCAGCCGCGGGACGGCGATCCGCGGGCCAGTTATGGAGAATACGACTCAAAAACCAGGGTCTTTACTCTTCATCGGGTGGCTTATAATATTGAAAAAGTACAAGCAAAGATGCGGACGGCTAAATTGCCTTTACCCCTGATCGATCGTCTTTCATTCGGCAGATAGCAAAGATCGGCTGAAACTTCGGCCGCAGACTGCCGATATTTATGCAGGGAGAAAGACAATGGAGATATCGGCTCACTTAAAAATTGATGGGCATATGCTGCACAGAATATCCCAGGAGAGGGCGGTTGAGATCCTGGGGAAAAAGCTTCAGATAAGGCAAAGTGTCCTCTGGGCGGGGGCGCCCCTGTATGGGAAGCTTTACCTTGAAAGGGCGGGGAATCAGTTGCGTCTTGTCGCTGCTGATTATAAAGGGGGAACTTTAGATGCCGGTCTGCCGCAGCGAGCACTGCGTTTTATCAATTCCGACCTGGAATTAGTGATCCCGGAGATAAGGATTTGCGGCTCGGCCAAAGAATGGCTGGAACAAGCGGGCGCAAGAAGGATCTTAAAGGTCAAAGATCTGGACATTGAAGCGGACGAAGCTGCGAAGGTTGAGATTGAAAAGGGCCTGACCCTTCACGCGGCAGTCGATCTCCAAACAGCGCAGACTTATGTGATCCTGGCTCTAAACACTTGAGCCTAAAGCCGACCTTTAGTTGACGGGACCCCTTTTTTCCGCGGATTGATCTCACAGGCCCTTCTCAGCGCCACGCCAAAAGCCTTAAAGATCGCTTCGATCTTGTGATGAGTATTCTTGCCTCTTTTTAGATCGATGTGGAGCGTCACGCCGGCTGTGTAGACAAAAGCCTCAAAGAATTCCCGCAGCATCTCTGCGTCTAAATATAGTCTGATCTTTTCTTTGCCGATTTGAGCGTAAATAAGCTCTTTTGGGAACTTGGCTTTGAAAGTAAAATGCGGACGGCCGGAGATGTCAACTGCGGCTTTAACTTCTGCCAGCGACTCGTCCATCGGGACAACGGCGTGGCCGTAACGCTCGATCTTTAGTTTCTTCCCGAGCGCCTTGGAGAAAGTTTCGCCCAGGGCCAGGCCGGTATCCTCAATTAAATGATGGAGGTCGACTTCCAGGTCCCCTTGAGCGGCCAGCTTCAGGTCAAAAAGCCAGTGCTTGGAGCACAGGGTTAACATATGTCCCAAGAAGGGGATTGGATAGTCGATCTTATTTTTGCCTGAACCATCGCGGTTGAGTTCGATCCTGATGTTAGTTTCTTT
>JAQTLJ010000061.1 GCA_028714935.1 Candidatus Margulisiibacteriota bacterium
GCACTTACTATTACAAGATCAGCGCGGTGGACGCGTTGGGACTCGAGAGCCCTCAGACAACGGCCACCTCGACAACGGTGACCTTGCCCCTGGCCGATATTTATATCTATCCTAATCCCCTGACGCTGGCCCCTTCCGCGGAAGTAGTGTTCGGCGGCCTCAGCGGGAATGAGACCATAAGGCTGTACACGCTGACCGGAGAATTCCTGACCTCCGCGCAGCCCCAGGGAACCATCCAATGGAAGTGGAACACCCGGAACGCGGCCGGCCAGCAGATCGCCCCGGGCATCTACCTGTATTTGCTCACCCGTCCCACGGGTGAAAAGCGGATCGGTAAGATCGCGGTGATGGGAAAAATATGAAAAATATAGCTGTCATTATTGCTTTGCTCTTCCTGGTCGGTGCCGCTCTGGCGGTCAGCAACCAGACCGGCACCATGGCCGGTAATTTTCTCAAACTGGGTGGGGGAGTAAGGGCAGCTTCCATGGGGAACGCTTTCGTGGCGCTGTCCGATGATCCCAGCGCCATCTACTGGAACCCCGCCGGGCTTACCCAGCTTAAGACGATGGCTTTTTCGTCCATGCACAACAGCTTTCTGGCGGACATGAGCTATTCCAATCTTACCCTTAACCTTTTTGAATCCAGAACGAACTTGAGCAGCGGACTTTCTCTGGACTATGTCAGCGCCGGGGAGATGGAAGAGACCTCTGCCAGCCAGCCTTACGGTACAGGCCGGAAATTTACTCCGGTCTTTATTGCGCTCACCGCTCCTTTTGCTTTTCAACTGCTCCCGCCCCTGTCCTTTGGTCTTAATGTTAAGACCTTGATTGATAGGATCGATACCGCCGAGGCGATCGGCTATGCTTTTGACGCCGGGATCCTGTGGAAGATAACGGAAACTTATTCTGCCGGATTTTGCGCCAGGAATTTTGCCGGCGCGCTGAGCGAATTTTCCCAGGCCGGCGCCCAGGCCCAATATCCCCTGGCATCCAATTATGCCCTCGGGCTGTGCTGCCGGTTGCCAAACTTGATCTTGGCCCTGGATTATAATCTGCCCAGCGACAATCAGAATTATTACAGCCTGGGCGCTGAATATAATTTTCGGGACACCTTCTTTGGCCGGGTCGGGTTTTCCACGCGATCGGAAGAGAACGCAGGCGGGAACCTGGGTGCGGGGCTGGGCTTGAAGTTCGGGATGGCAAGACTTGATTACGCTTACGTCCCCTACGGTGACCTGGGGGTCACGCAGCGCATCGCTTTCAGCCTGATCATGCCGGAACAAAAAACCTCCGCCCCTTCGGCCGAAGCTCAAATTTCAGCTGAGGCTCAGGTCACAGCCGAAGCTCATCCTACGGTTGCTGTCACTCCTTCAATTGAAGTTCAAGCCTCAGTTGAAGCCCAAACGGTGGCTCCGGCTATAGTAAAAAAGCCGGCCAAGCCGGCCGTAGTTAAAAAAGCCGCGGTCCATAAGAAGGCCAAGATCATAAAAAAGAAGCCGCGTAAAAAACGCCGGCGTCGCTAGCCGGGGTCGTGATTTCGAATACATGAAGCTCCAAGCAGACTCAATAACACCTGTCTCAATTTATGAGGCGCTTTACAGCGGCCCCGGCTCCTTCCTGCTGGAAAGCCCAAGCGGCCAAGGCAAGCTGGAAAGGTACTCGTTTATTGGGATCGACCCGGTTGAGGTTATAACCGACTTTGCGGCCCTGCAAAAAGCTGACCTGAAACACGGCGCTTTTGGTTTTTTCAGTTACGATTTCGGTCGGGAGATCGAAAAACTGCCTGATCTGGCCAAAGATGATCTGGGACTGCCGCGATTGATGTTCGTAGTTCCCAAAACGCTGGTCGTTTTTGATCATTTAAAACAGGAGGTCGAAGTCTTCTCAGATGCACCGGCGTCAATTGTCGATAGGTTGAGCAGCTGGCATTGTCGTTCGTCTCAAGGTTGGGACGGGAAACATTCCCAACCGCCCAACCACAACCCCAACACTTTCCTTAGCAATTTTACTAAAGAAGAATTTGAAACTATAGTAAGACAAGCTAAAGAATACATTGCCGCCGGCGACATTTACCAGGTCAACCTCTCCCAGCGTTTCCAGGCGGAAATAAAAGACCCGCCGTTTGAGATCTATAAAAGGCTGCGCGCGATCAACCCTTCGCCTTTTGCTTCCTATTTTGACTTCGGAGAAATAAAACTTATCAGTTCTTCGCCCGAAAGACTGGTCAAACTGGAAAACGGGATCGCGGAGACCCGCCCGATCGCCGGCACCAGGCCGATCACGGCCGCGCCGGAGGAGCTCTTGCTTGACCCTAAAGAAAGAGCGGAACACATCATGCTGGTCGATCTGGAAAGGAACGATCTGGGCAAGGTCTGCGAGTATGGCTCAGTTCACGTTGACGAGAACATGATCACCGAAAAATACTCGCACGTCATCCATATTGTTTCCAATGTCAAAGGGAAACTAAGGAAAGACAGGAACCAATTTGACCTTATCCGCGCCATGTTCCCGGGCGGGACGATCACCGGCTGCCCCAAGATCAGGTCAATGGAGATTATCGAAGAGCTGGAGCCGGTCAAACGCGGCCCTTATACCGGTTCTATTGGTTATATAATGAGAGATAAAATGGACTTAAACATCACCATTAGGACGATCGTGGTAAAAAATAAGACTGCCTATATTCAAGCAGGCGCCGGCATTGTTGACGATTCCCTCCCGGAGCGGGAGTATCACGAAACCTGGCACAAAGCCCGGGCAATGCTGGAGGCTATTTGAGCCTTTTTTCGCTGGGGGTTGCCGTACTCACGTCACCTAATACATAGACGCCGCTTGACTGCCCGCTCTTGCTGTAAGTCAGCTGTTTCGCGGTCGAAGAAAGCCGCGGCAGTTCCCCGACAAAGCCAAGCGTGACGACCGGCGTGGTAGTCCCTGTATTGACGTTAACTTTAATATAGGTGTCGCCGACCTTGCCGAAAACCTCATTGGTATTGACGGCCGAGATCTGCGGCAAGCTGACCGATGAGGCAGCTGCCAGATCGACCCGCCCGCTCCCGTCAGGGTAAATTAAAGACAATATCTTGCTCGCTCCAGGCGTATGAACAAAGGCGATCCGGCCGCCGTATTTCCAGGTAACAAAATCAACACTGGTTTCTTGTGTCACCAAAGTGTCATTCGATCCGTTAATATTAACCGTGCGCACTTCCGAGCTCGTGCAGTAGACAAGTTTCGTCCCATCATTTGACCAGTCAAACGATTGCACTCCGGCAAAGGCTAACTCTAGTTTTTCTATGCCCGAATGCTGGCCGATAGCTATGTTTTGGATGACGATCGTCCTGTACAGGTTGTTCATCAGGTCATTGCCATAAGCTACGTAATCGGTGGCCGGCGAGCAAGTCATGGCATACGGCGGGTTGTCCGTCGTATTAAACAACGGCGAAGATTCACCGGTCCCGGAAGGATAGATCGAAAAGACATATTCACTGTAGGATGAACTGAGCTGTGAGCCCAAATTATCCTTATTAACACTTTGCGTCGCTCCGACCATCAAGATCCTCCCATCCCTTGCCCAGGTCGGCGAATAGAAATATTTTGTTGTCTCTGTTTTTTCTCCGCAACCCGCAACCAATGCGACCAAACAAATCAACGCGATCCACTTTAAAGCTTTGAACATGTTTAACCTCCTTTTTGATCTAGGCGTACATCGGGGGCGGTTCCGCCCCGGGCGTATATTTTATTGCGGCTTTACCTTTGATCTCCCCCGCCAGAGCAAGTTTCAGAACTTCGTCCATTTCTTTGACATAATTGATCTCCAGATCGGTGGGCAGCTCTTTTTTGATCTCTTCGAGGTCCTTCTTGTTCTCTTTCGGAATAATAGCATTTTTAATCCCCGCTCGTCTAGCCGCCAGGAGCTTCTCTTTGAGCCCGCCGATCGGCAGAACTTTGCCCCGCAAAGTGATCTCGCCGGTCATGGCGACGTCCCGCCGGACAGGAATGCCGGTCAAAGCCGAAGTTAAAGCGGCCGCGATCGTTATGCCGGCGGAAGGGCCGTCTTTGGGGACAGCACCCTCCGGAACATGCACATGGATATCGAGCTTGCGATAGAAATTTTCTTCCAAGCCTAATTCTTTGGCGCGCGACCGGACATAGCTCATCGCCGCTTTGGCCGATTCCTGCATAACGTCTCCCATCTGCCCGGTTAAAGTCAGGTTCCCTCTGCCGGTCATGACCGTCACTTCAACCGGCGTAGTATCTCCCCCCACTTCGGTCCAAACCAAACCGGTCGCCGTCCCTACCTGGTCTTTCTCTTCAACCAAACCGAACCGATATCTTGGCGCGCCGAGGTATTCGGCCAGATCTTCTTTTTTAACTATGGTTTTCTTTTCCGCCAGATCCTTGACCACTTTAGTGGCGATCTTGCGCAGGATGGTCGCGATCTCCCTTTCCATATTTCTCACGCCGGCTTCCCGGGAATATTCGCGGATGATCGTCAGCAAAGCCTGCTCTTCAAATTCGACCTGGTTCTTCTTCAAGCCGTGCTTTTCCATCTCCCGCGGAAGGAGATAGCCTTTAGCTATCCCCATTTTTTCTTCCTCCGTATAGCCGGACATATAGATGATCTCCATCCTGTCCTGCAACGGCCTTGGGATCGGATCGCGGGTATTGGCAGTGGTGATAAAAAATACGTCAGACAGGTCAAAAGGAACTTCAAGATAGTGGTCGGAAAATTCCTTGTTCATCTCGGGGTCGAGGACTTCAAGCAAGGCGGACGCCGGATCCCCCCGGAAGTCCATCCCCAGCTTATCGACCTCGTCCAACAGAAAAACCGGGTTGTTCACGGCAACCTTATGGATCGACTGGATGACCCGGCCCGGGAGAGAGCCAACATAGGTCCGGCGATGGCCGCGGATCTCCGCTTCGTCACGGACGCCGCCCAGGGCAACGCGGGTGAATTTTCTTCCCATCGCCCGGGCGATCGAGCGCGCGACCGAAGTTTTACCAACGCCGGGCGGGCCGACCAGGCAGAGGATCGTCCCTCCCATCTTGCCGGTCAGCTGCAAGACCGCAAAATACTCGAGGATCCGTTCTTTGACCTTTTCCAGGCCGTAATGGTCCTCATTCAGGATCTTCTCCACTTCCGAAATGTCCAGCTTGCTCTTGGTCTTCTTTTTCCAGGGAAGCTCAACCAGCCAATCAAGATAGGTGCGGATGACCGCTGCTTCCGCTACCATGGGCGGCATCTGGTTCAGGCGCTCCATCTCCTTGACCGCCTTCTCCTTGATTTCCGCCGGGAGCTTGGCCGCCTCGATCTTCTTCTTATATTCACCCAGCTCCGGCTGTTCAAGGTCCTCTTCTTCGCCCAGCTCTTCCTGGATGGCACGCAGCTTTTCTTTTAAATAATATTCCTTCTGCACCCTTTCGATCTGCTTGCGCACTTTTCCCTGCAGGTTCTTTTCGACCTGCATCACGCCGATCTCTTTATCCATGATCTCCGACAGTTTCTTGAGCCTTTTTTCGATCTTGATCGTCTCCAGGACCGTTTGCTTTTCTTCGAATTTCAAAGAAAGATATGAGGCCACCAGGTCGGCCAGCCGCCCGGGATTATCGACATTGATGATCGACATCAAGGTTTCCGCAGGGATCCGTTTGTTCAATTTCACGTACTCTTCAAACTGCCGGATGATCGTCCGGATCAGTGCTTCCGCTTCAACTGAGATCTCTTCCGGCTCAGCAATGCGGGAAATTTGCACGCGGAAAAACGGGGCGTCTTGCGTGAAGGCTTCGATCCGCACCCGGCAGAGCCCTTCGACCAGGATCTTCGTCGAGCCGTCCGGCAAGGCCAGCATCTGCACGATCTCCGACAGGGTGCCGATGCGGCAGATATCTTTCTGCTCCGGCTCTTCGTCCTCCTCGTTCTTCTGCGAGGCAAAGACCAGCAGCTTTTCTTTGATCATTGTTTCCTCCAGCGCCTTGACCGAAGGGCTGCGGCCAATAAACAGCGGCACGATCATTTGCGGAAAAACGACGATATTACGCAGCGGGATTAAGGGGAGTTCCTCTTTCCATTCAGATTCTTTTTTTGACTTTTGGACCGGATCGGCCATAATTTATTTTTGTTTTTTTTCGGAGGCCTTGACCTTCATTGAGACGATGACCTCATCAACCACGCCATACTCCACCGCTTCTGCCGCGCTCATGTAGAAGTCGCGTTCGCTGTCTTTTTCCACTTTAGCCAGCGGCTGTCCGGTGTGCCTGGCCAGGATCTCGTTCAGCAATTTCTTGATCCTCATAATCTCGCGGGTCTGGATCTCGATATCGGTCGCCTGCCCCTGCGCGCCGCCCAGCGGCTGGTGGATCATGATGCGGGAATTCGGCAGGACAAAACGCTTCCCCTTTTCTCCGGCGGCAAGCAGGACTGCGCCAAAGCTGGCCGCTTGCCCAATACAGATCGTTGAGATCGGGCACTTGAGGTACTGCATCGTGTCATAGATCGCCAGGCCGGCAGTGACCACGCCGCCCGGGCAATTGATATACATATTGATATCCTTGGCTGCGTCTTCCGCCGCCAAGAAAAGCAATTGGGCAATGATAATGTTGGCAATGTCATCATCGATCGGGGAGCCGATAAAGATGATCCTGTCTTTGAGGAGCCGGGAATAGATATCATAAGCTCTTTCACCCTTTGGCGTTTGCTCAACCACCATGGGGATCAACTGTGCTTTGCTGTTCATTTTTTCTCCTCCTTGGCTGTTTCGATCTTGGCCTTGGCCATCAGAAAATCAAGCGCTTTCTTGCGGAGCAGGTATTCTTCCATGTATTTCATCCCCTCTTCTCCCAGCCGCTTCTTCATCTCTGCCAGTGTTTCCGTTGAACCCGAAGCGATAACTTTCATCTCCGCTTCTATTTCCTGCGGAGTAACCGCCAGCTTTTCCGTCAGGGCGATCGCTTTTAAAACAACTTTGCCTTTCGCCCTGATCTCGGCCGCTCTTCTGACCTCATTCCTGAGGGTTTTTTCTTCCTTCTTTATCCCTTTAAGGTAATCTTCCAGCGTCAGGCCGTTCTGAGACAATGAGGCCCGCAGTTCATCAAGCATGATGTCGATCTCGCGCTCGACCATGCCGGGCGGCAGATCAGCTTTTGTATCCGTGGCAGCCTCGGCGATCAAGCGGTTCTTCAGATCTGCGTCCGCCTCCGCCTCCCGATCCTTCAGCATGACGCTCCGGATCTCTTCTTTGAGCTCCGCCAGCGTCCCAAAGCGGCTGACTTTCTTGGCAAATTCGTCATCGAGAGCCGACACTTCTTTTTTGCCGTCCGGTCCGGGTTTTGCATAGCGGTCCTGGATATTCCCCAGGACCTTCAGGACATCTTCTTCGGTCACTTTCGCTTCCTTCTTCTCGACCTTGACCCCTTTGTATTTACCCAGTTTCACTTCCGGGTAAACGTCAACGATGAGCTTAAAAATAAA
>JAQTLJ010000062.1 GCA_028714935.1 Candidatus Margulisiibacteriota bacterium
TGAGCAATACTATTAGGAACCTGATACCCCGATACCCTGATAATCTGATTTTCTGAACCATCTCTATACCTCCGTATATTTTGAAAGTATAGAGCTCTCGGGACAACTCTATCAAACCGCAGCAAACCAAGGTAGGATTAGAACCTACAATTTAACTAGCTCTCTCCCGTTGAGCAGCCTGGTTTGCGCCTGCCACCACCACCACCACCTCTCCCTTGATCTTCCTATCCTTTATTTTTTCCAGCACATCACCTGCCTTGCCTCTGATAATTTCCTCGAACTTCTTGGTCATTTCACGGCAGACAGCGATCTGCCTGTCGCCGATGACCGCCCTGATATCTTCGATCGTTTTAAGCACCCGAAAAGGCGACTCATAGATTATAATCGTTCTTTCTTCTTTACTCAACTCTTTTAACAGTTTTCGTTTCTTGCCGGGTTTCTTCGGCAAAAAACCCTCAAAGACAAACTTGTCCGTCGGCAAACCTGAAACGACCAGAGCGGTTATCGCGGCTGACGGGCCGGGGATGACTTCAACTCTGATATTCTGATCCACTGATTCTCTGATGAGCTCGTGTCCGGGATCGGACACGCCCGGCATGCCGGAATCAGAGACCAAAGCCAGGTTTTGACCTTGTTTTAAAAAAGTTATTAGCTGCGCGGTCTTGGTTTTAATATTGAATTTATGGTAAGAGGTCAGCGGCGTGTTAATGTTATATTTTGTAAGGAGTATCCTGGTTTGCCTGGTATCTTCGGCCGCGATCAGATCAACTTCTGAGAGGATCCTGATCGCCCGGCAAGTGATATCTTCAAGGTTGCCGATCGGGGTGGCAACAACAAACAAAGTTCCCATTAAAACATCGTGGCTGGTGCTTGATCCTCGGCTGCGGTCGATTCTTCAGCAACCGGAGAGGCTGCTTCCGCCTCACCCTCAACTTTTACCCGGCCGCGATAGGAAGAACCTTCTTCAATGATGATCTTGCCGCCGACCAGATCACCGTGTACCCGGCCGGTCTTGGCTATTTCCAAACTATTGGTTGCGACAATGTTGCCATCAACCTGGCCGCAAACGATCACACTGCCGCCTTTAACATCACCGACAACTTTGCTCCCTTTAGCAATGATCAATTCCCCTTCGGTCAAGAGCTTCCCCTCAAACTCCCCGTTAACACTGACCGAACCGGAAGAAACGATCTCGCCTTTGAACTTGGCGCTCGCGCCAATGATCGTATCCACTGCTCCATGCGAAATCGGCTTGTTTTCTCCTCCAAATAACCCCATATTATTCCCTCCATACCCTGCTGGCAGATAAAATATTCAGGTTCAAATATGCGACCGGATTGACCGGATGGTCCCACTTCCTCACTTCATAGTGGAGATGGGGCCCGGTTGAATACCCGGTGCTGCCAACATAAGCGATCAACTGGCCTTTCTTGACCTGCTGTCCTGACCGGACGGCAAAGCTTGAGCAGTGCCCGTAAAGGGTGGAAAGCCCATTTCCGTGATCTACAATCACAGCTTTCCCATAACCGCTCCTCCAACCAACATAAGAAACAACTCCATCCGCAGTAACCCGGATCGGGCTGCCATAACTGCCCGAGAGGTCCAAACCAGCATGGAACCCTCTCCAGGGGTAGACCCGATAGCCAAAGCTTGACATTACCTGGCCAAAGAGCGGCCAGCGGGAAGGAGTGGTGGCAAAGCGCTGGCGGACGGTATTAACCCAACCTTTCAGCTCTTCTAAGCTCGCTTTTCTCTCTGCCAGCTTAAGATCAGCCAGTTTCAGATTATAAGAGACCCGTTCACTCTTGTCCTCCTGTTTGTCAGAGAGCCTGATCTTGGACTTCCAACCGCCTAAACCCAATAACTTGCGCAGTTCATTATCCTTACTGACCAGCTCGGTGATCGCCTGGTGTACCTTATCGGTCTCCTGGGAGAATGAGCTGATCATCTTCTGTTGTTCACGGTTTTTGGCAATAGTCTCATAGTAATGGACCAGTCTTCTGGATACAAGAGAGGTATAAACAACCGACGATCCCACGATCACGATTGAAAACAGTGTTATCCCGATGGCAGAATAAACCCACAGGGCTGGGACCTTAATGCTGATAGTGTTCCCCCGGGCGTCGTGGGGGACGATCATAAAGGTGTAGTACCTTTGCTTTTTTGGCTTGTTATCCATTATTATTCAGTATACCAGCGTTTTGCCGGCAAAGTCAAGCCAACCAGAGAATCGGGGCGAGAGGATTTGAACCTCCGACCTCACGGTCCCGAACCGTGCGCTCTACCAAGCTAAGCTACGCCCCGTCTAATCCAACTGATTGTATCATTTCTTGCGATATTTTGCCAATGACTCCTGGATGGTAAGCTCATCGCCGGCAAAGTAGCGTTTTAAATCCTGGCGATGGGCATAAATGGCTAATAACGCGCTTAAGATGCCAAAAGTGATATACTCGCCCCGCCAAGAAGCCATCCACATCATTACCGGAACAAAACAAAGCACCAGGATCGTACTGGGGATGAAGTACCGGAACAGGAACATGGTTAGTATCCACAGGAGAAGCGTTATAATGCCAAAGATCGGGTCCAGGGCCAGCAACACACCACCGGTAGCGGCTATGCCTTTCCCCCCCTTAAACCGGAGAAAGATGGAAAAGTCATGCCCAATGACCGCCGCTAATCCGCAGAATACTATGCCCCAATCTGTCAGGCTAAAATAGCGGGCCAGGTATATGGCGGCTATCCCCTTACCAATATCACCAAAGAGGGCAACTGCCCCAGCGATCGGCCCAGCCACTACCAGGGCATTCGTTGCTCCGACATTTTTTGTGCCCGCCTGGCGTGGATCAGCGCCTTTTGCCTTCGAAGCCAATAAGCTGAAGGGAATGGATCCGATGAGGTAAGAAGCAACTATGACCAGAACGGTCTTCATGCTACTTTTTCGAGCCCAAACGCTTTATGCAGGATCTGCACAGCCTTCTTCCCCTGCTCTGCTTTGATCACGCAGGAGATCTTGATCTCAGAAGTGCTGATCATCTGGATGTTGATCTTTTCGGCTGCAAGCGCCTCGAACATCCTGGAAGCAGTTCCCGGCTGGCTGACCATGCCGATCCCGACCAGTGATACTTTGCTGACATCGGCATCGGAAACAACATCAACAGCATCCAATTCCTTGGCAACTTTCTTGGCGACCTCGAACGCTTTTTTCAGGTCCGGGCGGTCAACCGTAAAAGCCATGTCGGCCTGCGTTCCGGCCGAATGGATCGATTGGACGATCATGTCAACATTGATCTTGTGGGCGGCCAGCGCCCCGAAGATCTTGGCTGCTATCCCCGGCTTATCCGGCACTTTTAGGATCCCTATTTTGGCGATATTTTCATCGAGAGCGATCCCTCTCACCGCTTCTTTCTTTTCCATTTTTGCTGCCTCCTTGTCCCGAGCGACTCCGAGCTCTGTCGAGGAGGAGTCGAGGGACTCTTCAATCCTTTCCGGGGACATGATATAAGTCCCCTCGTCTTCTTTCAGGCTCGAACGCAGATGAATGACCATGTTATAGATGCTGGCGCACTCGACCGATCGGGGATGAAGGACCTGCGCGCCCAAACTGGCGAGCTCCAGCATCTCTTCGTAAGAGATGTATTTCAGCTTTCTGGCGGTAGGCACTATCCTCGGGTCGGTCGTATAAACCCCGTCAACATCAGTGTAGATATCGCAAACCTCGGCTTTAAGCGCCGCGGCGATCGCGACGGCGGAAGTATCCGACCCGCCCCGGCCAATGGTAATAATGTCGCCTTTACTATCAACTCCCTGAAAACCTGTTATGACTACGACTTTCCCCTCTTTTAATCCACCCTTGATCCGGTCAAGTTTAACGTCTTTAATGCGGGCTTTTTTATAAATATCCTCGGTCACAACACCAGCCTGTCCGCCGGTCAAGGAAACTGCCGGGCACCCGATATCCTGGAGCGCCATGGCCAAAAGCGCCGCCGATACTTGTTCGCCGGTCGAGACCAGCATGTCATACTCGCGGGGATCGGAATCGGAAGTGACCTGGTGCATAAGGTCGATCAGTTCGTCGGTGGTATGGCCCATCGCGGAAACGATCACGACAACCTCGTTCCCCTTATCCCTTACTCCTTTGACCCGCCTGGCCACCTGCTTGATCTTTTCCGGTGTCCCCACGGACGTCCCGCCATATTTGTGGACGATTATCGCCATAGCGGTGAAAATTATATCATAAAAGCCCGGCAAACTGAAATCTCTCCCGATTCCTATCGAAAAAAGAATACCATGCGAACCGGTTCACCGCCAAGAATAGATCCTGCCAGGGGCCTTCAGGTGCCAGAGGATAGCAGACAGTTTCTTTTGGCTAAAATATCCAGCGAGATCCGGAGGAAAGGCCGGATCACTTATCGAGAACTATTAGAAATACTTTTGTATGAACCAACTCATGGTTTTTACACCCGATATCTTCAGATCGGAGACGGGCCGGAATTTCATTTCTCGACCAGACCGATCGAACTTTCCCCCTTCTATGGCCGGGCTTTCGCCAAAAGGATCAAAGAATTGATCGGCTCAACAGGATTGGGCTCCCAAAATTTAAATCTGGTCGCGTTAGGTGACGGCGACGGAACCCTTTTCGGCGATGTAGCACGGGAGCTGAAAAAACACCGGGAGATAGAACGGCGTTTAAAAAAAACCAGTATCGAGCTGGTCCCGCGCTTCGCAGCCGGACAAGCTCGCCGTTTAGAACCTCTAGGAGTCAGAGTAATAAACGATTCGGCGGTAAACCTTGACCGGCACATCGACCCGGGCAGCGGGATCTTTTTTGCGCACGAGTTCCTTGATCAATTACCGATCAATCGGGTTCTTAATACGGGCAATATTATCCTGGAAAGATATATAACTCTGCGAGGAAGCAGGTTCGTAGAAGTCAATGGCCCTCTTTCCAGCCCCGAGCTTGAAGAATATTTCCAGATCACCAGGCCCCTCCGCTCCGGCCAGTCCTGCGCCGTGATCATTGACGCCATGAGATTGATCAAAAAATTGTCTGCAATTATAAAACAAGGCATTATTATCATAATAGATTATAATGTTGAAAGAGGGGGTCTTCACGACATTGCCCATTCCAGATTTGGTCGGGGCGTTCCGCTGCAGCCCGAAACTCTCACCAACGCCATCGGCAAGGATATCACGACTGATGTTGACTTTGAGGCGCTAAAACTGATCGCCGGACATTTCGGGTTTGAAACCATTTTCGAGGCTTCCGACGGTGATTTCCTTAAGGCTCACCTGCTTAGCATCTTACATGATCGCCTCGGCCCGCCAATGAAAGTCTTGGTGCTGGAGAAAAGATAAGCTCAAAGCCCGGTCAAGCCTTTAATTTCCCCAGAACTTAAATATTCATGTTGCCCCGGCAGCAGCTCCCCAAGCCGGATATTTTTTACCCTTATGCGCTTTAGCTGGACCACCCTGTTCCCCATCGTTTCCACCATCCGGCGGATCTGGCGATTTTTCCCCTCTTTCAGGATGATCCGGAATTTCCTGGCCTCTTCCAACACTATTTTCGCCGGCAAAGTTTTTTCGCCGTCCAGCTCGATCCCCTTTTGCATGCTCACCAACAGCTGAGCTGAGACTGGATATTTTACTGTCACCTCATACTCTTTTTCGTGTTCATAGCGCGGGTGCATCAGGCGATCGGCCAGCTCTCCGTCATTGGTCAAGATCATTAACCCTTCCGAGTCCTTATCTAACCGTCCCACCGGATACAACCGATACGGAATGTCCTTGACCAGATCGATCACTGTTCTTTCTCTCTCGTCTTCACAGGCGCTAACAATCCCGCGAGGCTTATTTAGTTTAATGTAGATCTTTTTCTCTTTTTTGCCAACCGTCCTGTCTTCGACAACCACTTTATCGACTTGCGGATCGATCTTGGTCCCCAGCTGAGTAACGACCTGACCGTTGACCCTGACTTTACCGGCACGGATCAGTAGTTCCGCTTTGCGCCTGGAGGCGATGCCGCACTCGGCCATATGTTTTTGGAGGCGGACCTGTTTATCTTGCGGCATTGACATAAGCCTCATAAGTTTCGTCATTAAAAAGAATAAAATCGACCTCTTCAATAGAGGTTTTTTCTTTCAAAAAGTCCTTGACCGCCTTGATCGCGATTGGCGCCGCTTCATCAAGAGGGTAGCGGTAAGCGCCGGTGGAGATCGACGGAAAAGCGATCGACTTTAAACCCTTTTCCGCTGCCAGCTTGAGCGAATTAAGATAACAATTTCTCAATTCTTGCGCCTGAGCCTTGGTTTTTGAATAGATCGGCCCGACCGTATGTATCACATATTTCGCCAGCAGGTTCCCGCCGGTCGTGATCATCGCCTGGCCGGTCGGCAGCCGGCCGTATTTGGCTACATAGGCTTTGCATTCCTCAAGGATAGCCGGCCCGCCGGCGCGGTGGATCGCGCCGTCAACCCCGCCCCCGCCCAGCAGCGACGAGTTGGCGGCGTTGACGATCGCCTCGGTTTTCTGCCGGGTAATATCGCCCTGGATGATAATTATTTTTGCCTGGTTAACGCTGACCGTTTCCATAAGCCGACCTCAATCTTACCAAAACCTGAAATTTCTGGCAAATAAGATGGATAAACTTATGCTATGGGAGTACAATTTTCAGCGGAATTCACGCCTTATCGCAAGTCGCGTTTGTTCCATAGTGTTTATCAAAATAATCCCCGGACCGGCACGATCAGAAATGGCCATTCGCCAGATCAACGTCCGCTGGTCATCGGGGACAAGGGCGACGTTGCGGGCCTGAAAGAATCTTTCCCGCGCCATGATCTGCTTGTTTATCACGCGAGAAAGCCGGTTTACATCTTTGAACAGCTTGGTTTAGCCGCTTACGCGGCGATCGAATCACGCGATTTCCGCCACACCCAGAGAGGCGCTGTTTTATTCCACTTCAGCACTCATCCCGACATGGAACCCACCGATAGCCTGCCGCGGGTGCAAAGCTGGGGAGATATCTATCAAGCGTTTAGCGGCCATTACGCAGAAGCCTGTTTTATTTGGTTCCTGGCGGAAAGGGGTCTGATAAACGAAGTTTTCTGGTTCTCTTCCAATACCCTTAGTCCGGCCCAGCCAAACCACGAAATCTACACCCGCTTGCCAAACTTGAAGATCCATCAGCTCCCCACAAATCGGGCGGCTGCTTTTAACCGGCAGCTTATTACCGACGTCCCCTACCGCCGCAGGATCGTAACTTTCGATCCCGAATATCTGTCCGGCGTAGAAC
>JAQTLJ010000063.1 GCA_028714935.1 Candidatus Margulisiibacteriota bacterium
CCATTGACCTTAATGGTTTTCCCGGAGGCCAGGTCAATAAAGCAGATACCGATCTTATGCCCGTAGGGAGCGGCCAGGGCTTTTAGCTTTTGCTCCAGCGCGGCCAGTTTTATCTCATTGAATTCGGCTAAGGCGCGGCCGGATAAAATTACGATCAAGGCTAAAGTCAATAAAAAATATTTCCGCACGAGTTTATTATATCATGACGGCCAGCTTTGTGAAATTTCGCTATTCGGGGTATAATAGTAATACTCCTCCAGGCCAGGTGCTTAAATCTTGTTCAAAAAAGCAGCTTTATTATTGATTTTTCTTGCCTTTACGGGCCTTTCGGCCGGTAACGCCCTGGATAAATATTATGAAAAGGCGATCTATGCCGATGAATATGGGGTCAGCTTTTATCCCGATTACCCGCTAACTGTTGGTGGAACCATCACCATTCGCCTCCGGACTTTTAAGCCCGCCCAAAAAGTGACGCTTTATTCCGACCGCGAACTCGAGATCCCGATGACCTATAAGAACGGCCATTGGTGGGGAAAATTCAAGATCCCGGAAGATTATAAAGAGGGCGGCCATTATTTTACCGTTTGGATCAAATATCCAGTTGCTGCTCCAGCGAAAAAGGGAGACTGGCTGTCAGGTTTTTGGGAGCGGTTGACTTTCCAGAAAAAGAGCGCAGTGTTCTGGTCTAAAAGCGCCATCTGGTATCAGGCTTTTAGAAAAAAGGAAGCGATCGAGAAGGCCAAAGAAGCAATAACTGGTTATCCAACTTATGAAGCTTATGAATCAGCGGAGGAATTCCCGCCGCCGGTCACCGGCGAAGCGATCGAGATAGAAGTTATCAGTCCGGAGGCCGCTCCGCTGCTGATCAAGGGGAGCCAGAGCATAACTTTTAAAACGCGCACGCTCGAAGGGACCAAAGAGGGGAGCGCGCCGGGGACATTGCAAACCCGGGAAGAGACGCTGCGTATTAATATTGCCGGCCGGGCGGCTGATACTGATATCGAAGCCGCGCTTTACCGGTCAACCGCGCTGGGCGTTGATGTGATCGGGGAACGGGACGAAAAGATTTCCATTCTTTTGCGGCGGGGGAGTACGGAAGCGTACCTTGGTGATTTTACGGCGGATCTGACAGAAACGGAGTTCGCTAAATTGAACAAGGTCCTTTCCGGGGTAAATGTTAAGGGGGATTACAACCGCTGGGGGTTTAATGCGCTTTACTCATCGCCAAAGGGTGAAGGGAAATTCAGCCGGATGTACGGGAACGGCACGCAAGGCCCTTACCAACTGGCGAACGCTCCGGTAGTGATCGACAGCGAGAGGGTTTACGTTGATGGGATCCTGCTGACGCGGGGGGATGGGTATACGATCGATTATCAAGCCGGGACGATAACTTTCCTGAAAGCAGTGATCGATGCCAAATCGATCATCCAGGTCTATTACGACTGGCGGCAAACCGTTTACCAGCACGCCACTTATGGTTTAAGGACTTATGTGAAGCCGTCGCCGAATTTCAAGCTGGGAGCGACTTATCTTGAAGACTCGGACAACCTGGCCGGCGCGCAGGAGATCAGGAGCAGCATGACGGGGGAAGCTGTTAGCCCGCAGCGCCACTTTGTTGTCGGGGCGGACGGCAGTCTTGTTTCAGAAAAGATCTCTGCTCAGGGAGAGATCGCCTATTCAAGCAAAAATCTTGATCTGCTCACGCCAGGGGCGACCAATGAAACCGGCCGGGCAGGAAAGTTGAATATCAGTTCGAGCCTGGGACCGTTCGGGTTGACCGCGAATGTTAAAAGGGTCGGCCCAAAATTCGAATCGATCGCCGACCCTTATCCGAAGCAGGATGTTTGGGAATACGGGGCTGGCCTAAGTTTCCGTCCGGGCTCAGTTTTTGGCGGCAAAACTGATTATGCTTACCAAAAATATACCCAGGACGGAGTGATATATGAGAATCTCTACAAGACCGCTAAGGCGATGCTGACCCCGGAGAGACTGCCGTCGCTTGATTATAACTTCTCGGAAAGCGACGAGAGCAATGATCCGGTAACGGGGGACACGATCCGCCGGGTGATCACCAGAAACTCGGCGGAAATGGCGCAGCAGCTGGGAGCTTTTTCCGCCAGCCTGAAAGGGTCGCTGGAAAAATGGCTGAACCGATCGCCATCCGAAGAAGTGACGGATTACCGGCGGATGAACCTTGGGCTGGCAACGATTGGGCTGGAGAAAGTAACCTTTGCCTCGAATGTCGAGCTGGAGGAGCGCCGGGAACCGACCGGACAGGAGCCGTTCCGCCGGACGTATAACCTTAATCTGTCCGCCACTCCAGCCAGGAACTATTTTGTTTCTTCTTCTCTACAGGTTGTTAATGACAGCGCGCTGGGGGAGACGAACGTGGTTGACCTGGCTTATCGGGCGCAGCCGTCCGAGGCCTTTAAGACCGACGGCAAATATACGATCACGTCTGTCCGGGAGGAATTCCCGGTCACAAGTGAAGCGGTCTCCAAGCAGACAGGCTCTTTTTCTTTTGATCTCCGGCCGGTTAAGGCGCTGCGCTTGCGATATTTATTTAAACCGAGCTTTACGCAGATCTTAAGGACCGAGACCTTAAGCTACAGCAATGAGCAGCAACAGGCCGAAGTGAACGTGATCCCGGTGCAATACGCGATGTTCGGCCTGATATATAAACTGGGCAAGTCGTTCAATATTTATAAGAATGATTATCCCGATTATAAGGTCAAGGAAAATACGGAAAATACTGATTCGGCTTTATACACAATAAAGATGGCGCCGCTGGAGATACTATCGATCGAGCTGAACTATTTGCATGAAAACTCTCTGACGACCAGCTTAGCGGCCACACAAGAGCCGTACACTTATGTTCAGGGGAGGGGCTTGACCAGAAAATTCGACCTGGTTGCCAAGACCTCTCTTTCCGAACAGTTCTCGATCGATTCACGGTACACTTATGAAAAGGATGACGAAGGATCGGGGGAAGCACTGTCGAGCCTGGTTAATACTAAAAGCCATACCGCTGCGCTCAAAGGGACCTGGAATATGTCGGAGAAGTGGACCTTCTCCGTTTCCGGCGCCTACAGCCGGACAACTGACTACATCCTGTCCCAGGTCACCTATACTCTTGCTCCGGGTTTTGGGGTTATTTATCGCTTGGAAGATAAATTCCGGGTCGATTTTGACTACACGTATTCCAAATCGTATTCCGGGGCGGAAACAGAAAAAAACAATTATTCGCTCAGGACAAAATACGCCCTGAGCGATTTTGTCAACGTTACGCTCCGCGTTGATCAGGAGGTCAGCCGGGCGCCGGATTACCGGCTGACCGATGTGACCGGCAACGTTGAGATTAATCTGTAACCGTGATAAAATGAATTATCATGCTTACTTTGGGTGTTGACCCAGGGACAGCGACTACCGGTTATGGCTTGATCGCTGAAAAGGGCGAAAAGCTTGTTTTTGTTGACCACGGCGTGATCCTTACCTCCAGTAAAGAAACGGCCCAGTCCAGACTGCGCAATATTTACGTTGAAATAAAAAAGCTCATTAAAAAACATCGGCCGGAAGCGATCGCTATCGAGAAGCTCTTTTTTGGCGCTAACACCAAGACCGCGATCGCGGTCGGGCAGGCGAGGGGGATGACCTTGCTGGCGGCGGCGGAAGCGAAGGTGCCGGTCGCCGAATACACGCCGCTGGAAGTTAAAATGGCTGTGACCGGTTACGGCAAGGCCGACAAGAAACAGGTCCAGCAGATGGTCAAAACCTTGCTCGGGCTGGCCATCGTCCCTAAACCGGATGACGCGGCGGACGCCCTGGCGATCGCCATTTGCCATCTTCATTCCTATAAGGTGCTGGCATTATGATCTCACATCTGAGCGGCAGATTGGAACATATCGACAAGAACCATGTGGTGGTCGATGTCGGGAATGTCGGTTATCAGGTCAACGTCCCAAGCGCAACCTTGAACCGGCTTCCCAAAGTCGGCGAGCAGGTCAAGTTATTCACCATCCAGATCGTCCGCGAAGATGATATCTCACTTTACGGCTTCTTGAATAAGGAAGAGCGGGCGCTGTTCTCACTTCTCCTGTCGGTTTCCGGCATCGGGCCGAAACTGGCCATGGCGTTGATCTCCGGATTTCCGCTGGATAAACTCGTTGCCGCCATTGCCCAGGCTGATATCGCGCTCCTCTCTTCGATCTCCGGCGTCGGCCGCAAGACGGCGGAAAGGATGGTGGTTGAGCTGAAGGAAAAGATCGGCAAAGCTTACGCCATCAAGCCGGCGGAGATGGGAGCCGGGATCAAGGGTGAAAGCACGCTGATCTCGGACGCGATCTCCGCGCTGATCTCTCTCGGTTATTCCCCGCGGGAAGCCCGCGAAGTTATTCTCCAGGTAAATACCGAGAAGCTGGCCTCAGTGGAAGAGATAATCAAAAAGGCCTTGAAGAGCCTGGTCTAGGTTTTCCCAGCACCCAGGCCTCAGCCAGCCGCATCCATTTCCGGAAGATAAAAGTTTCCTCGGTCAAATGTTTTACGTAGATGCTGAAGATATTTAATAAATTCGCACCCAGGATATCCATGAACAGCTGGTCGCCGATCATGGCGGTGTTTTCCGGCTTGGACTGCAGGATCTTCATTGAATTCCAGAAGGCGAAAGGGAGCGGCTTAAATCCCAGCGACATCGCCGGCAGTCCCAGGGTATCCCCGATATATTTTACCCTTAAAGGATGGCGGCTGTTACTGGTCAGGCAGAGCCGGAAGCCCTCGTTTTTGCGGTCAACGACCCATTCAAATACCTGAGGGGAAATATCGTTCACAGTGCGGGGGAGGAGGGTATCATCTATGTCAAGGATCAGGGCTTCGATCCCCTTATCTTTCAGGGCCTTGAAATTAATTTCATGGATATCGTTAACGACCAGTTTTGGCTGGAATAGGTTACTAAGATTGTTCCACGAGCCGCTCAAACTGGACCCTCCTTCCCAGGCTGGCAAGCAGTTTGGCAAAATCATTCTGGAAATCAGGCGAGACCATAAGTTTTAAGGTTGCCGTCGGCCCGACCTCCGGTTTGGGCGTGCGGATGGCGGCCATCCCCTCAAACGCCTCAAAGAACGGGCAAATAACGTAAATATCTTCTTTTTTAACTTTTAAGAAATAGTTGATGGAATCCATTAAAGTTTTTCAATGTAAAACAAGACCACGACCGGCAGGTCCTTGCGCAGGAGGCTGTTGATCTCTTTAAGCTTTTTGTGCCGCTCTTCTTTTAAGGCAATATTGATGTTAGTTAATTTATCCAGCAGTTCGTCGACTTTCGGGTTAGAATAGCCGGTAAAATTCGCGTCACCACCTGTTTTAAAAAGCGGCTCAACCAGGCTGTAACTGTCAGCCAGAGAAGCAGTTGCTTCTTCGGTCGAGAAGAGTTCTTCCATCCCGGCTTTATAGCCCATCAGAAAGAAGTCGTATTTACCGGACGAAAGCTCTGTTGCCCATTTGGACTCCTCTTGGAAGCTGACCTGGACAAGCTCGACCTTGATCCCGATGCTTTTCAGGTCAGTCCTGATTTTTTCTGCAATCGCGACGGTTTTTATGCCGTCGGTATGCAACAGGGTTAAAGTTTTAAGGCGCGGGTCATTGATCGGATAGCCGGCCTTCTTCATGATGAGCTTGGCGTATTTTTGGTCATAACTGAATGATTCCAGGTCGGGATCGTAGCCGATCATCCCCGGGGGGATAAAACTGACCGGCGTCGTTTCTTCGCTGACAATGTCCGTAGAAATATAGTCCCGGTCAACAGCATAATTAATCGCGGTCCGGACGTTCCGATCTTTAAAAAGGTCGTGCTTCAGGTTCATGCCGAGAAACCAGATGCCATCGTACTCTTTTGCTGAAGCAAAAGAGTAAATAACCAATGACCAAGATACAAATATCAAACAAATTACAAATTTCAATATCCAATTTTTATTTGCTAGCATACTTCCTTTTCCCTGTTTCAAACAAATTACTCCCTCTGCAGTCGATGGCGACGATCGCCGGGAAGTCGACGACTTCGAGCTCCAGCACCGCTTCCGGCCCGAGATCGGGGAAGGCGATCACGGTCGATCTTCTCACATATTTGGAAAGCGCCGCCGCGGCGCCGCCGGGGACGACCAGGTAAGCCGCTTTATATTTTTTCATTGCTGCGATCACTTCCGGGCCGCGTTTCCCTTTACCGATAGTTAACTTTACCCCTTGTTTCAGCAATCGCGGGGTAAAGGGATCCATCCGAGTCGCGGTGGTCGGGCCAATTGAGCCGATCGGTTTCCCCGGCCGGGCTGGAGTGGGCGAAGCGTAAAACAGGACCGCGCCTTTGGGGTCAAAAGGCAGGTTTTTTTCGAATAGTTTATGGGCCGCGTCCCGCGCCGCGTAGATCTTGCCGCTGATCAGGACGGTGTCGCCGGTTTTCAGCCCCCTGATATCCTTATCGGTTAAGGGTGGCTTTAGTTTCGGGAATTTAGTTTTTACCATCCTATATCTCCAGCTCTTTTACCCGGTGCGCGTGGCAGTCGAGATTAACGGCGACCGGCAGACTGGAAATGTGGCAGGGACGCTTTTCAATGTTGACTGCCAGGGTGGTGGTCCTGCCGCCCAGCCCCATCGGGCCGATCCCGGTCTTGTTGATTTTTTCCAGCAGCTCCTTTTCCCAAACGGCAACTTCGTGCGCGCTGTGGTGCTGGCCGACTTCGCGGAGCAGGGCTTTTTTCGCCAGGAGCGGCGCCTGATCGAAAGACCCGCCGATCCCGACCCCGACGATCACCGGCGGACAGGCATTGGGCCCCGCCGCCTCAACTGTTTCAATGATAAACTTGCTGATATCTTCTTTGGTTGAAGTCGGCTTGAACATTTTTATGGCGCTGCAGTTTTCGGCGCCGCCACCCTTGGCCAGCACCCTGACCTTGATTTTATCTCCTGGAACAATCGCCGCATGGATGATAGCCGGGGTGTTGTCGCCGCTGTTTTTGCGCTCCAGCGGGTCGGAAGCGACAGATCTTCTCAAATAACCGTCATGGCAGGCCCGACTGACACCTTCATTAACTGCTTCCTCAAGCGTACCGTTAATAATGCGCACGTCCTGGCCGATCTCGATAAAGACGATCGCCAGGCCG
>JAQTLJ010000064.1 GCA_028714935.1 Candidatus Margulisiibacteriota bacterium
CTTGAGGTACGGAACCTGTCAATTGCCGGAACTCTTCCCGATCAAAGCTGAGCTCTTCGCCCCGCTCCAGATTATGCAGGGTATAAACCACCGGAATGCCAAGCTGCTGGGCTTTGGCAAAATACGCGAAGAAATCTATGCCGGTATGCGTATGAATAACATCAAACTCGCTCCCGATCCTGGCCAGCAGCGCGACCGCCGCCCGGTCAAAGAAAAGCCCGATCTGCCTTTCGATCACATCTTCGTTTTCTGACTGCAGGGGATTGACGATCTTCACGATCGGCAGATCGAGCAGTAAGAAATCCGGACCCCAGTCATTGACCTGCAGCTTATGAACGTTAACATTCACTTCTTTTCCGTCAAAAGGGACGCTGAGCTGCGCTATTTTAGTGCCGGCGATCGGCATTGCCTCAGTCAGTCCCATAATGACCGTTACTCGCTGCCCCTTTTTTACCAGAGCGACCGAAAGATCGCGGACCATATCAGCCACGCCGCTTCTTTTGCGGCCGATGCCGAAATATTCCTTGGTCAGCATCCCGATCCTCAATTCATTTCCCCCTCTATACGATCAAATAGTTATACTAAAAACCCGAGGCTCTCAAACGATTGTAAAAATTGGCTGTGCATTCCATGATATACCGGAGAAAGCCCGTGACATCCCTTTCGTTGGGAAAAAACGAGAAACTTGTTATCCTTCTCGTCCCGACATCTTGGACAAACTTGACTCCCTGCCCGCCGTTGTTTTCCCCCGGAAAAACAAATTCATCCAATCCTCCAGTTATCGGATCTATTAAAACCGAAAAAGTCCAGCTTGGCCTTCCGGGGTAAATTTTCATTTTCCCTATTACCTGAGCGAACATATAACTGTCGCCGCTTAAGACCGAGAGATTTTGCGAGACTGTCTTTCGTTCTATCGCCTCATTGCCGCCGGAAACATAGGAGATTTTCAGCCCGTCCCGCTTGCGGTCCCGGATCCTCGGGCAGAGCTGGGGATAGGCCGCCTCGATCAGCAGCCGGTTGAGCCGCCTGATCGCCTCCCGTTCCTGTTCCGACAACTCGTCAAATCTATATTGCCGAAAACCCTCGGTTTCTTTGATCAAGCCCCTTATTTCGTCAGTCAATTCGATACCTGCGCTTTTTCTGGCCCACATATCACCGAAATGGGGGATCTCGATCAGCTGGTTCAATCCCTCAATGTTATATATATAGAAACTGATCAAGCCTTTATAGGTGGCATCCAGCACATAGCATAAAGCTTTTACCTGCGCCTGATCCTTGAATTCATTTCTTGAGAATTCCGAAGGGATTATTTCCCTGACGATGAAAGTCTGTCCAATATTTTGCAGGCTAAAGTGTCTTTCCGCCGGCGCCGCCGAAAAATTATGGGCAGAGCGGAACGTCCCGTCATGTACGGTCATTTCTGCGGTCGGGACTATGTCAACAGTGCGCGTAACAGGGAACAGCACCGGGGCATCCGCCAGCACATAGGGCGGGCCTGATGTCTTCGGATTCTTCAATACATAAAAATCAGATCTTGAAGATGAGATCTTGATCGGCTCGCCAAAAGCGGCTTCAACCGCCACCCTTTCGATCTCAAGGAACTGTCCGGGATACAGTGCATGCTGGGCGTTCCCCGGACAGGTGAACACAGATTCTAATCTATTGCCGTTTTTTGGGGCTTGCTGAAAGCGTATCGTGGTCCGAGAATTATCTCCCCTGACCTTTTTCCCGCCGGCAATGCCGAAAACCAACATAATCCTTCCTCCGTTTTTTATCGAATGATAATTGGAATAGCGATCGCTCCCATACGAATGTTTTTCGGCGGTAACAATAAGAAATTTCAGCTATTTTTTACTTAACGCTTCCGAGGAGATCTTCATTGCGCAGAACTCGCCGCACATAGAACAAGTGTCACCAGTCTCGAGTCTCGAGTCTCGAGTCCTTCTCTCATGTATTTCTTTTGCTCTTACAGGATCAATTGCTAATTGGATTTGTTTGCCCCAATTAAGTTCTTTCCGCGCTCGCGACATTGCCACATCCCAGTCCCTGGCCCCCGGCACCCCTTTCGCGATATCCGCACAGTGGGCGGCAATACGGGAGGCGATCACTCCTTCTTTAACATCTTCCGGTGTTGGCAATCCCAGATGCTCCGTCGGAGTGACATAACAAAGAAAATCAGCACCGGCAGACGCAGCCAGAGTTCCTCCAATGGCAGCAGTTATATGGTCATAACCAGGGGCCACATCGGTTGGCAGCGGGCCAAGAACGTAAAACGGCGCTCCTTTGCAGACTTCTTTCTGCATCTTGATCTGCGATTCGATCTGGTTATAAGGGACATGTCCGGGACCTTCAATTATGACCTGAACTCCAGCTTCCCAGGCCCGTTTGGTCAGGTCGCCTAAAATAATTAACTCCTGGATCTGTGCCTGGTCGCCGGCATCAACGATCGAGCCCGGCCGCATCCCATCCCCCAGCGATAAAGTGACATCATATTTTAAGGCGATCTCCAATAAACGGTCGAAATATTGATAAAAAGGATTCTCGGTCTTGTTCTCCAATATCCATTTGACCAGCACCGCCCCACCCCGGCTGACGACATCCATTAAGCGCGGTTGTTTTTTCAGCCTGCCGATCGATTCAAAATTCACGCCGCAGTGGATCGTCATAAAATCAACGCCATCTTCGGCCTGTTCTTCCACCACCGCGAACATCCCGTCAACGGTCATTCTCTTCTCAACCATTGCCTGGTAGATCGGCACAGTACCGATCGGGACCGGACACTTCATTAAGATCGACCGGCGAATGGCTGTTATATTCCCCCCAGTCGAAAGGTCCATAATCGTATCGGTCTTTGCCCTAAGCGAAGCATCAAGCTTTTTTAGCTCATCTTCGACGCTGGGATAATCGGCCGAAGTCCCGATATTCGCGTTAACCTTGGTCCTTAAGCCTTTGCCGATGCCGACGCCTTTGGAATTTTTATGCAGAGGATTATACGGTATGGCGATAACACCCTGGGCAAGCCCGGTCCGGATCTCCTCCGGGGCGCGGCCCTCATCCCTCGCCACAGTTTCCATTTGCGGAGTAATATTCCCTTTTAAAGCTTCTTGACGTTGGGTCATATTGATTTTATTATACTACAATAGTGGAAGACCTAAAAGACAAAACCCTCGACGAATTAAAAGCGCTCTGCCGGGAGCTGGGATTCCCCGCCTTCAAAGCCAAGGAGATCTATTCTTATATTCACAAAAAACTTAAAACTGACCTAAAGGAATTCACAACCCTTAAGCTTGAAGAACGAGAGCGGCTAGGCAAGTCGTTTATTGTTGCTGAAATTTCAGCGAACAAGACAGAAAAAGGCAGGAATGTGGAAAAAGTTGCTTTTCAGCTCCATGACGGCAAAGTCGTGGAAAGCGTCTTCATGGACTATAAGGATGAGAGAAAAACAGTCTGCGTCTCTTCCCAGGCCGGTTGTCCGATCGGCTGCCTTTTCTGTGCCACCGGACAGATGGGGCCCGGCCGGAACCTGACCACCTCGGAGATCCTTTCCCAGATCTATTACTTTGCCAAAAAAAGCAAGATCTCTAACCTCGTTTTTATGGGGATGGGCGAACCATTCCTTAATTATGATAATGTCCTGAAAGCGATCGCCATCTTAAATAACGAATCCGGCCTGAACATTGCCGCGCGCAAGATCGTTGTTTCTACGATCGGCATACTCTCTGGCATCGAGAGATTCGCTAATGAAAGCAAACAGCTCAGGCTGGCCTGGTCCCTGGCCGCGCCATTCGATGAAACCAGAAGAAAACTTATCAAGTATAAGAACCTGCCTTCGATCGAAGAGACAATCAATGCTTTAAAACAATACCAGCAGCAGACCAAACGCCGGATCACGATCGAGTATGTCCTGTTAAAAGGAACAAATGATCGGGATATTGACGTAAACGAATTAGCCGGGATTTCTGCCAGACTAGACTGTCATCTCAACCTTATTCCCTATAATCCTTCGCCCGGGCTTCGTTTCCAGCGCGCTGATCTTGAGCCGTTCTGGCGAAAATTAAAAAAAGCCGCTCCGCGGGTGAATGTAACGGTCAGGCAAAGCTTTGGCCAGGAGATCTCCGCCGCTTGCGGGCAGCTCTCAACTTTGCTAAAATAGCCTCATGACGCCACAGACCATTTCACAAAAGATCCTGGCTAAACATGCTAATCTAAAGTTTGTCGAACCCGGTCAGCTCATCAGCTGCAAGGTCGACCTGGTGCTGGGCAACGATATAACTGCGCCGCCGGCGATCAAAGAGTTTGAGAAGATCGGCGTCAGCAAGGTCTTTGATAAAAAGAAGATCTACCTGGTGCCCGACCACTTTACGCCGGCCAAAGATATCAAGTCGGCCGAACAGGTTAAAATGATGAGGCATTTCGCCAAGAAGTACGGGATCGTTAACTTCTTTGAGATCGGCTGCATGGGCGTTGAACACGCCCTTCTCCCGGAGATGGGAGCAATCAAGCCGGGCGATCTAATTATTGGCGCCGATTCCCACACCTGCACATATGGCGCGCTTGGCGCTTTTTCCACTGGTGTCGGCTCAACCGATATGGCAGCAGCGATGGCGACCGGTGAGGTTTGGTTGAAAGTTCCCGAGCAATTGAAGTTCATTTATAAAGGAAAATTAAGGAAATGGGTCGAAGCCAAAGACCTTATACTTTATACTATCGGGCAAATTGGAGTTGACGGCGCCCGTTACATGTCGATGGAGTTCACCGGTCCGATCATCAAGCAGCTCTCGGTTGAAGGGCGATTGACGATGGCTAATATGGCGATCGAAGCCGGCGGCAAGAACGGGATTTTTGATGTTGATACTAAAACTGCCGCCTATCTCAAAAAAGCAAAAGCCGGGAAAGGGATCGTTTACCACTCTGATCCGGACGCCGAATATAAAAAGGTTTACAACTGGGACGTTACGGAAATCGAGCCGCAGATCTCGTTCCCGCACTTGCCGAGCAATACCAAGCCGGTCAGCAAATGCTCTCATGTCAAGATCGACCAGTCGGTCATCGGCTCCTGCACGAACGGCCGCATCGAGGATATGAGAGTCGCAGCAAAGGTGATCAAGGGAAAGAAAGTTCATAAGGATGTCCGACTCATCATTCTCCCTGCCACGCAGAAGATCGAGCTTCAGATGATAAAAGAAGGATTGACCGAGATATTCATTAAAGCCGGTGCGGCGGTTTCCACTCCGACTTGCGGGCCGTGTCTTGGCGGCCACATGGGCATTCTGGCCGAAGGTGAAAAGTCGATCGCGACAACGAACAGGAATTTTGTCGGCCGGATGGGCCATCCCAAGTCAGAAGTCTATCTCTCCAACGTGGCGGTGGCGGCGGCCTCAGCGATCGCCGGTCATATCGTCAGCCCGGAGAACCTGTAAATGAAGGGGCAAGCCTGGAAATTCGGCAATAACATCGATACCGACCTGATCATCCCGGCCAGGTATTTGAACACCTCCGACCCGGCGGAACTGGCGCAATATGCCATGATGGATGCCGATTCGGAATGGGTAGACAAGATGAAAAAAGGCGACTTTATTGTCGCCGGGGATAATTTTGGCTGTGGTTCTTCACGGGAACATGCCCCGATCGCGTTAAAAGCCGCCGGGGTTTCAGCTATCATTGCCAAATCTTTCGCCCGGATCTTCTACCGGAATGCGATCAATATCGGCCTGCCGATCCTTGAGTCGCCCAAAGCGGCGGAAGAGATCAAAGAAGGCGATGAAGTTGAAGTTGATCTGTCATCAGGGACGATCAAAGATATTACCAGCGGGAAAACTTATAAAGCCCAGCCATTTCCGGAATTTATGAAGAAGATAATCGACGCCGGCGGGTTGATCCACTTTTTACGCAAGAAATAACCTCTTCATCACGATAATTAATGTAGCGCTCTTAATTTGGAGGCATGATAATGCAGACAGGACCTTTGGCCTTAGAAAGGACGAGTCCGGTTTCCAGACCGCTGCCCGCGCTGCGACCGATGACGAAAAAAGCTATCCCGCCCAAAGCCTGGGGGAGCGTTTTTATCCCGGACGCATTAAAAGCGCGTTTTGCCAATGCCACTCCATATGAAAGGCTTTCACAATTGATCCGTTTCGCCGCTGACAACAAAATTGATTCCGTGACGGTTTATCTTGAAGACAACGGCGCTAACGGACTGGTAAATTTCGGTATTCTGACCGTTAATCTGGCCGATCTCAATCCCGTGGAAATGAGAAATGTCATTCAGCAAGCGCGAGATAATAACGTCTATCTTGATCTCCATGCCCCCTGGTTAAGCGGCAATATCGGCCGGGGCAGCAATAATGAGGTCCAGGGGAGTTTTGCTTATCCTGATCCGACCAGTAACCCCCGCGTCTTCAGTAATATCCTTGATTTTTGCCAGATGTATCATGAAGTCACCGGACAAAGGCTGGAATTAACTATTCATACTTCAGCCGAACCCGATAGCTGGGCGCCCTGGATAAGGTCGGTCGGCAGATATGCCAGCATTAATGTGGAAAACGGTTTTACCTTCGCCGCTGCGGAACAACCGGCAGGCGCATCGTATCCAGCCGATGGTTTGAAATATTTTAACGCTTCCCGCCCCTATACCCGGGCGGAATATTCAAGTTGGACCCAGGGACTAATTAGAGCGGTCAATGACAGAAACGTTAATATCAACGCCCTGGTAGATATTGCTCACGCCGCAGTGGCGCAAAACGACCCGCTGGCATACGTTTATTTCCTTCACGATGCGATCCAGGCCGGCATTCCGGTCCAAAGACTGCACCTGGCCAGCTACAACCTGGAGGGGACTACTCTTGGGACAAGGGACAATCATGGCACCCCGCCAGAATTTGGCCGGCAGGCCGCACTGGATGAAGCGAGACGATTAAACCGCTACGACGAAATGGCGCCTCTTATTGACCGGGTTTTCAGCTGTCTGGAGACTCTTCAGCAGGATGGACGGTTGGGGATCACGGTCGAATCAAAAACTTATTTGGCGTAATTCAGGAAAGCTGGAAGGTCGATCCCCATTCTTTGCCGGACAGCATCAAGATAATCGCTGAACCTGGCAAACATAAAAGGATCCGCCAAGATCGGAAGAGCACAC
>JAQTLJ010000065.1 GCA_028714935.1 Candidatus Margulisiibacteriota bacterium
CGGATTACCCCACTCTGCCAAAGTCGGCGTATAAAAAGGATGGGCTTCAAGCCCTTCTGCCAGATTAACCGGAAACCCCAGGAGTTTTCCCCGGCCATCAAGGATAAAAGGCTGGAATGTCCAGCGGCCGGACATGGAAACGCTCATTTCCCTGAGCCAGGAAGTTTCCGGCCGATAGTTGATCTGCAGAAAAAAGAACGGTGACGGGATAAAGCCGGCAAAACTGTACCGCTTGACCGTCTGGTCAAATACCTCGCCCTTTACGCTTCTCCTTAAGCCGGTCACCATGTTTTTATTAAGCTGCCCATCTTCCAGGTTGGGAGGGGATTCTTCCCGGGACAATAAAATTTCTTCTGGATCGCCGGAAACTATGTACCCTTTCTCCCGCGTTATTTCCCCGGCCTCCCGGCAAAGATAATGGACTTCAAATCCAAAACTTCTTTCTCTGGCCTGAACATTAACTTGCTGGGCAGGCGGAGGTAATTTAGTGCCCTGATCATGTTTCCCGAAAAGCGCCATAAAACGTTTTAACGCTAAATTGGCTTCTTGCCTGCTTGGCAATTTATCTAAAGACAGGATACCCCTCATGGTAATGATTTATCTGTCAGGGAAAAGGAAAATTTCAGTTATCTTGCGGCTTTTTGCCTGGCTAGCTGGTGCTCTGCCCAATTGCGGGAAAAAATATGTGAGCCGTCCTTCCTGGCGACAAAGAAATAGTAATCGGTCGTGGCCGGATGGACCGCAGCTTTGATCGCCTCGATCCCCGGATTACAAATCGGCCCCGGCGGCAGGCCCCTGCGCTTATAAGTGTTGTAAAGAGAATCAACCGCCAGTTGGTGCTGGTAGACCCTTTTCGTCGGCCTTTCCAGGGCATATTTAATGGTCGGGTCGGCCGCTAACGGCATCCCGGCTTTAAGCCGATTATGGAAAACAGAGGAAATTACCGCCCTCTCTTCAGGAAGTTTCGCTTCTTTTTCAATGATCGAAGCTAGTGTTAATATTTCGTGCAGAGAATACTTAGTTTCTTTAGCGGTTTGCTGCCAGAAAGGAACAACTATTTCCTCGAACCGCGCCAGCATAATTTCCACAAGATCCTCAACTTTGGCGCCGATATAAAACCAGTAAGTATCGGGATAGAGATAGCCTTCGAGCGATTCAGTCGGCACATATTTGAATATCCCCCAGTGTTTTTCCCGAATCGCCGCCGTAATTCCTTCTTTAACCAGCAACTGGAACTTATCGGGATCGCTGACCTGTTTCTTTCGTAGAATCTCACCCATTTTATAGATCGAAGTCCCTTCCGGGAACGTGATCCTGACGCGTTTTAACTGGGTTTGAATTACTTCACCTCGCCTCAATTTCCATAAAATACTGGCCAGCGGCTCTGAAGGGGAAAAGCTGTATTCGCCGGCCTGGACATGTTTGGCCAGACCAAGGATCCGGGCTGCGAAAGCGAAAGAGCTGTCAGTTTTTAATATTTCTTTCTTTTCCAAAATATCCCGGATCGCTTTAACCGAAGCCCCTTTGGGAATAACCACATTATAGCTCGTATGATCATATTGATTGGCAGATTGGGATAATGACGCGCCAAACAATATGCCGGCAATTATCACTATCCCTATCAGCCTGATCACTTGCGCCTGCTGTCAAGATAGCTTTGGAGAATATAGGTCGCGGCAGACTTATCGATCACTTTTTTCCGTTTTTCCCGGGACAGCCCGGCTGAGATCAGGGTCCTTTCGGCTTGAACCGTCGTCAATCTCTCGTCCCAGGTCGTAACCTGAAGGTTAAAATTATTTTTTAAGAACTCAACGAATTCTAAGACTTTCCGGGCCTGGATGCCGATTTCGCCGCTCATCATTTTCGGCAGGCCGACCACGATCTCATTCACTCCCTCATACTTTTTGATGATCTTATTCAGTTCCCTGACGTCATCCTCAAAAGAATCCCCTTTGCCGATCACCGCCACCGCCTGCGCGGTCAATCCCAATGGATCGGAAACCGCAACCCCGATCCTCTTGTCCCCGCAGTCAAGGCCCAGTATCCTCATGCCTGCTTACCGACAGATTCCACAGCCTTAGCAAGTGCTTCCTTAACTCGCGCAGGATCCTTGCCTCCGCCTTCTGCCTTCGCCTCCCGGCCCCCGCCCTTGCCCTGAATTAAAGGCGCCATTGCTTCAGATATCTTCTTCGCTGAATAACCCTGACCGACCAGATCCGGAGTGACCGTTACCAGGAAGATCACGCGCCCGGCCAAAACAGAAAGCAGTATGATCACACCCGACTTCGCCTCTCTCTGAACAGCGTCCGAGATCGAACGGAGCATTTCCATGGAATAGTCCTTAAATTCTTTGGCCAGGACTTTGGTCCCGCCAACGGCCATCATCTCCGAAAGATAAGCCGCCGCATCCTTGACCACAGCCTTTAGCTTAAGCTCGTTGATCTCTTTTTCCGATTTGGCAATCCGTTCCTTCAGCCAATCGACCCGGCCTTGAAGATGCTCCAAAAATTTCCTGACATTGGTCGAATCCTGTTTATCAACCGCCTGCATCAAACTCTGGATCTCGGTCACTTCGATCTCAAAGATCCTGGTTTCCGTGAATTTATTCCCGCCTGCTCTTTCCTTTTCCATCTCCAGCAGCCGGTAGCGCTGGATCAAGGCCTCAACTTCGTCATGAAGCGATTTGGCATGATAGGTGACATAAACCTTGGCCGCCTGGCCGGCGATCGCTTCGATCCTCCTGATCCCCGCCCCAAGTGCCCCTTCAGATACAACCTTAAAGAACAAGATCTCACCTGTCGTCTTAACATGGGTGCCGCCGCACAGTTCAAGGCTGTAATCACCGATCTTCAACACCCTGACCTTATCGCCGTATTTTTCGCCAAAGAGCGCCATTGCTCCCATTTTGACCGCTTCCTGATAAGTTTTCTGCAGGACCTCGACTTTCATTTTTTCCTTAATCTTTTGGTTGACCTTGGCTTCAACTTCGCCGAGCTCCTCCGGCGACAGACCGGCAAAATGGCTGAAATCAAACCTCAATTTTTCCGGACCCACATATGACCCCGCCTGTTTGACATGGTCACCCAAAACCTCCCTCAAGGCCCGATGCAGAAGAGGGGTGGAAGTATGATGGATCTCGGTCGCCTTCCTCTTGGCAGCGTCGATCGTGGCAACAACCTTCATATTTTCATTCAAGCCTTCTGTCTTATCAACTTCATGTACGACCGTTCCGCCCGTCGTCAGTAAAGCATCAACTACCCTGATCTCTTTTTTACCAAAGGCCAGTATCCCTGTGTCCCCGACCTGACCGCCGCTCTCTCCGTAAAACGGCGTCTTTTCCAAGACAACAAATTTCTCCTCCGGGAACACTGCCAGGAGCTTGGTCTCTTCGGAGGTTTTTTCATAACCGGTGAACTTTGTTTCCCCAAAACGCTCCAGGTTCAGGACCGCCAGTTTTTGCTTCTTTTTCTCGGCTGGTATGCCGGCGCTGCGCGCGCGTTCTTTCTGCTTCTCCATCTCCATCTCAAACCCTTTTTCATCAAGTCGGTAGCCTTCATCGGCGGCGATCTCCCTGGAAAGCTCGACCGGGAACCCATAAGTATCATGCAGTTTGAACACAGTTGCGCCGGGGATCACCTTGTCTTCTTTATGCTGGGCGACAATTTCCTTGAATAAGCTCATCCCCTGTTCAAGCGTGGCCAGAAAGTTATCCTCTTCGGTCCTCACCACTTTCGAGATCAACTTATCTTTCTGTCCGAGGACCGGATAAATATCCTTTATCTGGCCAATAACTTCTTCCGCCAAGAGATAAAGGAACGGGCCGGCGATGCCCAGCAATCTGCCGTGCCTGACCGCCCGACGGATCAACCGCCGCAAAACATAACCGCGGCCGGCATTTTCCGGGATAACACCGTCGCCGATCAAATGGGCAACGGCCCTGGCATGATCGGCGATGATCCGGATCGAGATCGGCGAAGGGTTCTTTAGTTCAGTTTTTTCTTTGATCTTGTCGATCAATGGCACAAACAGGTCAGTTTCAAAATTCGATTCCACTCCCTGCAAAATAGAAGCGATCCGTTCCAGCCCCATGCCGGTATCGATCCCTTTTTGCTTGAGCGGCACCAATTCGCCTTTCTCATTCCGGTTAAACTGTATAAAAACCAGGTTCCAGACTTCCAGGAAACGATCACAATCACACCCGGGCTTACAGTCAGGCTTGCCGCAGCCTCTGGCCGGGCCAAAATCATAATAGATCTCCGAACACGGGCCGCAAGGCCCAGTGGGCCCAACCGCCCAAAAATTGTTGTCTTCGCCTAATCTGATGATCTTTTCCAACGGGAGCCCAAGCTCCTTATTCCAGAGCGCAAAGGCCTCATCATCCTTCTCATAAACCGCGATCAACAGCTTGCTGGTCGGAAGCTTAAATTCCAGGGTCAAAAGTTCCCAGGCAAATTTGATCGCTTCCTTTTTGAAATAGTCGCCAAAAGAAAAGTTGCCCAGCATCTCAAAAAAGGTATGGTGCCTGGCGGTCCGGCCGACTTGCTCAATATCATTGGTCCGCACGCATTTCTGCACGGTCGTTACCCGTTTGTGTTTTGGGCTCTCCTGCCCGAGAAAGATCGGCTTGAACTGCAGCATGCCCGCCAGCGTCAGCAAGACCGTCGGGTCCGCAGGGACAAGGGACGATCCCGGCAGGATCTTATGCCCGTTCTTTTCAAAATATTTTAAGAATCTTGATCTGATCTCAGAGCTTTTCATTGATCCTGCACCTTATTTCCTCCTGGATATCATCGATCTCGCGGTTATCGGTATTTATTACTTTGATCCTCTCAGGATCAGCTTTGGCGATCTCCAGATATTTCTCTCTGACCCGTTGATGAAATTCCATCTTTTCTTTTTCAAAGCGGTCGGCAATGGTATCCTTGGTCGCCCGCCGAAGGCCGATCTCCGGCGCAACATCCAGCAGGATCGTCAGGTCCGGCATCAATCCCTTGGAAGAAACCATGACCAGATATCTGACCAGGTCTTCGGGCAGGCCGCGTCCGCCGATCTGATAGGCCAAGGTGGAATCGATAAAGCGGTCAGAGATCACGGCCTTGCCCGACTCCAGGGCCGGCAGAATGATCTTGCTGACATGCTCGCTCCTGTCGGCCGCGAACAGGTAAACCTCGGTATTTTCGTCCAGTACGCTCTGCGGATCGAGGAGCAGGTCGCGGATGTTCTTCCCGACCTGAGTCCCGCCCGGTTCACGGGTCAAGACGACCTGATAGCCTTTACCTTCAAGAAAAGCTTTTAACCTCTTCGCATGGGTCGATTTGCCACAGCCTTCCGGTCCCTCAAAAGTGATGAACATTTAATAACCTCCGGCTAAACTGAAACCAAGCTCAAATTCCCTCCGCAAAGAGCGGTACTTGGCCAATAAATTATAACAATGCATCCGGAAAAATAAAGAGTAATCTATATCTTCCGCCTGCCAGGTGTCAAGGAAATATGAGGTGGAAATACCGATACCGGTCTCGCCCACCATAAAAAACAGGTCAGAGCCAAGCCGATCAGCCGGGCGAAAACGATACATTTCAAAGAGAAACGGGCTTTGCCCGTTAACCGAAAAATAGTGAAAATACCCAAGCCCAAAAGTGACGTTTTCCATAAAACTTTTTCTCAAATCAACGCCCGCGCCGGTTTTCTCCCACTTACTTCCATTAGAATAATATCGGGCATCAAGAGAAAGCGCAGGCGTTATTTTACCCAGTACCGCTTCAGGAAAATCCCAGGAAAGGCCAATGACGCCCCCGCCCCTCATCAGGTTAACACTATTTTCTTCCTTGATCACGCCTGCAAGCAGCTCCGCATCTAACTTTAGTTCCGGCCGGAACAATTCCAGTTTCCGGCTTCTCATGGCCAGACTGGGATAAAAACTGACCCGCTGGTAATTAATCCTTTCCCGGTAGGACAAAGTTGTTTCCAGCTCATAGCGCCGGTATTTCGGCGCAGCAATAAAGGAAAATGGTGTTTCCGGCCTGGCCGTCAGATCTTCGCCAAAATAAACATGGTGGGTGATACCGCCCCACAGTCCGTCGGTAACATTGCCATAAGTACGCAGATTACCGCGGTTGTCATCATTGACAATGTAATTAGCTTCCGCCCCACCGCCCAATCCCTTCTTGGTGGCGTAAGTCAAACTATAAGTACCGGAGAACTCCCGTTTGATATGCCAGGCCAATCTTTCATTCAGATAGGTCCCGTCCTCATCATTTGCGCCGATATCCGGAAAGGGCGGCAGATTTTTCTTCGCTTTTTCTTCCGCTGTCAGGTCATAAATATAAGTCGGCATGGGAACGACCGGAAAGCGCCCAAGCCAAAAATAACCCCAGTAAGCTACCAGCCAGCCATAGTCCGGATAAAGCGTTATCTCGCCGGCGGTGACATGATAGTGGGGTTCAGTCAAATCGCAGGTGGTAAAAGAAGCCTCATTAATTTTGAGCTTATCCAAGCCGATCTGGATCTTTTTCCCTCTCAACTCGATCCCTCGATAAACGAAAGCGATATCTGTCGCCTCTCCGGTTTTGCTTTTGATCAGATAATTTAACGTCTCGCCTTCGATCGATATCCCTGCGTGATTCAAAGTAAATCCCTTATCAGCCGTAATAGTTTCTTGACTGGTATTGTAAATGATATGGCAACCATTGACCATGACATCTTTATAGACCACTTCAACTGAACCTGTTGCCTCAACTTGGCTTTTATCCTTGTCAAAAGAGACAATATCGGCGTTAATGGTCAACTCTTTTTCCTGGGCAAAAACTGAAAAAGACAGAACCAAGGCCAAAAAAAGAAAGCTAAAAAATGAATTCCTCACTTTGGCTAAGTAACTTCCTCGTACCTGGTCTCTTTGCTGCTGAATTTGGCAATCTCTTTGCGGAAGACAAGTTCAATTGTGCCGACCGGGCCGTTCCTTTGCTTGGCGACAATGATCTCAGCTACATTGCCCCGCTCCGACTGGGGATTATAATAATCTTCACGATGAATAAACATC